>NZ_SJUW01000050.1:0-383 GCF_004337105.1 Exiguobacterium sp. SH3S1
ACATATAACACATTGTTGTTAGAGCCATCAGTCATAAACACTTTAGACAAAATTAAACAAGCAAACGTTATATTACACGGCATTGGTGATGCGCTGAAGATGGCGCATCGACGTCAATCACCTGAAAAGGTCATTGAACAACTTCAACATCATCAAGCTGTCGGAGAGGCATTTGGTTATTATTTTGATACACAAGGTCAAATTGTCCATAAGGTTAAAACAATTGGACTTCAATTAGAAGACCTTGAATCAAAAGACTTTATTTTTGCAGTTGCAGGAGGCAAATCGAAAGGTGAAGCAATTAAAGCATACTTGACGATTGCACCCAAGAATACAGTGTTAATCACTGATGAAGCCGCAGCAAAGATAATACTTGAATAAGA
>NZ_SJUW01000051.1:0-325 GCF_004337105.1 Exiguobacterium sp. SH3S1
TCGGAGGGCGACGAGGATATCGAATGTCTCGGCGAAAGCTTGTTTGGTCTGGTCGGTGATCAACTCTGGATTCATGCCCGTCGCCCGTGTGATGACTTTTGTCTTTGATTCCGGCAACATCAGTTTGAACTTTTTTTTTTTCGTGATGCGCGAGCGCGTCGCCCTGCACGGCGGCACCCTCACCGTCGGCCCGCAGACCGATGGGGGGTTCGCCGTAGTGGCCGACCTGCCGCTGACCACGGACGAGGCGGCCGAGGCGGCCGTCCAGCACGAGGGGGCATACCGATGACCGGAACCCGGCCGAACACACCGAGGATCAGGGTGC
>NZ_SJUW01000052.1:0-267 GCF_004337105.1 Exiguobacterium sp. SH3S1
GCCGCCGAAGGTGGGACAGATGATTGGGGTGAAGTCGTAACAAGGTAGCCGTATCGGAAGGTGCGGCTGGATCACCTCCTTTCTAAGGAAAATGCCCATGTGGCATGCCCATCGTTCAGTTTTGAGGGTTCGTCCCTCGATTGTTCTTTGAAAACTGAAGATTCATCAAGACATCAAACCAAGAAAAATATGCATGGTCCGTTCGGACCGTGTGTCTTAGAAACGCTAGATCAAGGTAGAAAGGGCGTACGGTGGATGCCTTGGCAC
>NZ_SJUW01000053.1:0-260 GCF_004337105.1 Exiguobacterium sp. SH3S1
GTTCGTCCTGAGCCAGGATCAAACTCTCCAAAGAATTTGATATAGCTCTTGAAAATGACGAAGCTTGCGCTTCAATCAAAACTTGTAAAACTTTTTTTGCCTCATCGTTCAGTTTTCAAAGACCAAAAAATAAATGGTCGGGAAGACAGGATTCGAACCTGCGACCCCTTGGTCCCAAACCAAGTGCTCTACCAAGCTGAGCTACTTCCCGTTATAAATGGTGCACCCTGAGAGATTCGAACTCCCGGCCTTTAGATTCG
>NZ_SJUW01000005.1:0-214817 GCF_004337105.1 Exiguobacterium sp. SH3S1
T
The DNA here is from genome assembly GCF_004337105.1 of Exiguobacterium sp. SH3S1. Classification (NCBI taxonomy): domain Bacteria; kingdom Bacillati; phylum Bacillota; class Bacilli; order Caryophanales; genus Exiguobacterium; species Exiguobacterium sp. SH3S1. The sequence continues at coordinate 2 of NZ_SJUW01000005.1, forward strand.
GGCGCGAAACAAAACGTCAGACCTGAAAGGCATGACGTTACAGAGCGTGATGGCGATCATCGCGGTAAACCTGAAGCGGATCATCACCCTCTCAAAAGAAAAAACAGGATAAGGGCAAGGAAAAAGAGCGATTGTCCCGACTTGAGTCGGTCCAATCGCCCTTTTTTTCTGTTCACGCTCGGATAGAGCGGAGGTTTTTCAGTGCCCTCTCGCGCGAGGAATGGCGTTTTATTATCCATCGGATTACTTACGGACTTGGATGAGCGACAAGTAACGGTCGATCATGTCGTGGTTGAAGTAGTCGTGGAAGTGGTCTTGCTTCAACGCTTGGATCGACTCATGGAACGTCGCCGGGAGCGACGAGATACCTTGGCTCTCGATCTGTTTCGCCGAGTACTCGAACAAGTCGTCCTCGTTCGGTGCCGACGGCTCGATCTTCTGCTCGATCCCTTCAAGACCGGCGTAGATGAGCGCCGCCAGTGCCAAGTACGGGTTCGCGCTCGGGTCGGGGTTACGGACCTCGACACGCGTCGAACTGCCGCGTGAAGCCGGGATGCGGATCATCGAGCTACGGTTCGACGGGCTCCAACAAATATTGACCGGTGCCTCGAACCCTGGGACGAGGCGCTCGTATGATTCTGGGAGCGGGTTCGTGAAGATGGCCGTCGCCCGGGCATGCTTCAAGATCCCTTCGATGAAGTGGCGGGCCGTGAGCGAGAGCCCGTAGTCAGACTTCGGCTCTTCAAAGGCGTTATCGACCGGGTTGCCATCTTTATCGTTGTTCCAGACCGAGATGTTCAAGTGCATCCCTGATCCGTTGACGTCACGAAGCGGTTTTGGCAAGAACGATACTTTTGCCCCTTTTTCCTGCGCCGCGAGCTGGACGACTTCCTTGAAAAACTGGATGTTGTCCGCCGTGTGCAAGGCGGTGTCGTATTTGATACCGATCTCGTGTTGGGCCGGTGCGACCTCGTGGTGGACCGCTTCGATGTTGAAGCCGACCTCGCTCAAGCGGTTGGCGATATGTTGGCGTACTTCGTAGCCCTTATCTTCTGAACGTGTCGAGAAGTAACCGGCCTCGTCATAAAACTCGCCGTTTTCGTCAAAGATGAAGAATTCTGGTTCGGCCCCTACGAAGATGGAGTAACCGTCACGGGCAGCGCGCTCTAACGCGTCTTTCAACACGTTGCGCGGGTCGAACTCGTAACGTTCGCCGTCTGGTGTGCAGACGTCACAGAAGAAAGCGAGGATGCTCTCGTCACCGTCTTGTTCGTAGCGTGGTCGATCTAAATCCGGTCTCAAGAATAGGTCTGAGTTTTTGATAGAAGAAAAACCGGCGATTGACGAGCCGTCGAACATCGTCTTCCCTTCAAAAACTTCCGGCAACAACTTTGCAGAAAGAGTCAACAGCTTCAAGTCTCCGATCACGTCAGAGAAATACATGTGGATTTGCGTAATCCCTTTCTCTTGGACCGTTTTTTCAATCTCTTCTTGCTTCTTCCTATTGCCGTCCTTATCAGTTCCGAATAGATTTGCCATGATTCTTAAAAACCTCACTTAATTTATTTGACAGGTCATCACTGTCATGACGTACCATACGTACGCTTCTCCTTAAGTCATAACCTACTTTTTAAAAAGTTAAACCCCTATTCTTTCGATTTTAGCGTCTCGGCATCGATGAGCACGCTGCTCGGGAAGGAAGTGCGCGGCCCCGCTCGCGCGTTTGTTTTACTCGTGGCGGACCGCGTAGACCGTTGATGCTGCTATAAAAATCTGAGTTCGAAGTGGCTCATTCTCGTGACGCTTGGTATGATGGGTAGAGACTGAACAGAGAGGAAGAACGCTGTGAATATATTTATGACCGGTGCGACCGGATTTTTAGGAGGGCGGCTCGCCCGCGAACTGATTGCCCGAGGACACCGACTTTGCGTCTTGGCCCGAACGCCACAGAAAGTGACGGCGATGTTTACGAAGAGTGAACTTCGTTCGATTGACGTGCTCGCCGGTGATTTGACGGCTCCGCTCCTTGGAGCGGACGAGGCGTTTATCCAATCAAACGTTGATCAATTCGATTTGGTGCTCCACATGGCGGCGCTCGTCAAATTCGACGAAGAATTGCGCGAGGAGCTGTTCGATACGAACTTGACGGGGACGAGACAGGCCCTCGCTTTGACGAAGGCGTTGCACTGCCCCCGCTTCTTCCATGTCAGCACGGCCTACACGCTCGGGGCTCGTGAAGCAGGGGATGAGACGCTATATGCGACGGACCAACCGTTCCATAATCCGTATGAGGAGAGCAAGGCCCATGCCGAACGCGAAGTATGGGCGGCCCGACACGACCTCGCCGTCTCCATTTTCCGGCCGGCCATCATCGTCGGCGACTCGAAAACCGGGGAAGCCGACTCGAAGTTCACGATGTACGGTTACATGCGCGCCCTCGAGGTGTTCAAGCGCCGCCTCGAGCGTCGAGGTGCCCCGGCCGAACCGATCCGTCTGCTCGGCTCGGAGACCGGTACGTCTAACCTCGTGCCGGTCGATTACGTGGCCGACGTGTTGCTCGCCGCCATCGAGCACGCCCGCCCGAACATGATTTATAACGTGACGAACGATGCCCCGCCCCGGAACGAGACGATGCTCGAGTATATGAAGCAGGCGCTCGCGTTCCCGCATCTCAAGATCACCGAGACTCAATCCTCAAAGCTCAGCAACGTTGAGCACACGTTCAACGAGATGGTGAAAGTGTTCAATCCTTATTTAAATCGTAATATCGTCTTCAACGATCAAAATACGAAGCAACTTTTGGCCGATGCTGGCTATAAGCCGCTTGATTTGGATGAACGGTCGCTCCGCCGGATCGTCGATGCCTACTACGATACGAAGTGACATCAAAAAACGGACCTGACAAATTTGTCAGGTCCGTTTTTTTGATGTCACTCAACCTTTGTAGCAAACGAGAACGATTTTACCGTCCTGAATCTCACTTTCAAGTGATTCGACCATCTGCTTCGTCAACCCGAGGCTCTCGAGCTGGTCTAGGCGGTCATCCGAGTTTTTCGTGAATTTTGACACGAGTGATTCCCACATGCCTTTCTCGGTGATGCGGTAAGGCTGCACACCCGCTTCGGCAGCGAGTCGAATCGTCAATTCTTCATCTTTGGCAAATAAGTAAATGCTCTCATTGACGCATCCGCCCGACACCATTCCATTCACTTCATGGTCGACCGAAGTCATATCTGGCACAATTCTCGTTTCTAACATCTTTCATCCTCCTAAACATTCGCTTTCTAAAATCGAATAATATACTATTCCCGAAAAGTGAGTCATAAAACCCGATTGGACGAATCGTTTTATTAACAAGAGGTCAATGTATCGTGTAAGACCAATATTCGATTTCGAAGTGGTCGATGAGCCCTTGGATGCGCTGTCGCTCCCCGGCTTCGGTCTCCACCCCTTCCCGTCCGACTTTTATCCGGAACAGCTCGGGTTGCGAACTGAGCTTCGAGACTTTGTACCCGGCCTGTTGCAACAGGCCCGAAACGATTTCAAGTTTCTCGCGCTCAGGCGATTTGAACGTATGCGACACTTTCATAACATTCTCCCTTCCCCTTTTTCTCTGACGTATTGTATCATATCAACCGGGAAGTACCGCCGTGCTATCAAGTTTTCATTGATGATATAATAAGAACAATGAGACAAGGAGTGATTGAGATGCCGAGACAGGATATGAACACAATCATGCTCGACTATATGAATGAGAAAGAGGACTATGAGGCGTTCGCCGCCAAGCTGAAGTCGCTACTGAGCGAACTGTTGGACGATGCCGGGATCCAGTTCCACTCGATCGTCGCCCGAGCGAAAGAAGCCGAGAGCCTATATGCGAAACTGTCCCGCAAGCCGTACCAGTACCGGTCGCTGCGTGACGTCCAAGATTTGGCCGGGATCCGGATCGTCACTTATTTTCATGATGACGTCCGCGCCGTCGCCCATATTCTTGAAGAAGAGTTTCGAATCGACCGCGAGCAGTCGATCGACAAGTCGACGTTGCTCGACCCGAACGAGTTCGGATACCTGTCCGTCCATTACGTCGTCGGATTGAGCGATAAACGGCTCGCTCTCGGTGAATATCGCCGTTTTGAGGAGAAAGAGGCCGAGATCCAAGTCCGCTCGATCCTCCAGCACGCCTGGGCCGAGATCGAGCACGATTTAGGTTATAAGAATCCGAACGCGGTCCCACCGGAGATCAAGCGCAGCTTCAGCCGTGTCGCCGGACTGCTCGAGATCGCGGACTCGGAGTTCGTCAATATTCGCAAACAGTTGCGCACGTTCGAACAAGAGACGGTCGAACGGATCGTCGAGTCACCGGAAAAAGTCACGATCACCCGCGATAACTTGAACTACTATATCGCCAACGACGTCACCGTCGAGAAGCTTGATAACGCCATCTTCCAAAGCGACTGGCTGCTCGAGACCGACTTGTCGACCATCGTCGAGCTGACGCGCATGTTCCATTATGCCGAGATCCGAACGTTCCAAGATTTGAGGGATACGCTCGATCGTTACTTCAATCGAGCCGTTCAATGCGCGACGCTACTGCCGTCCTCGTTGCTGCCGCGTCAAGGGATGGGCGTCGTCTATGCTGTCCTCGCCAAACTGCTCGCGGAAGGCGATGATCAACAAATCGAATTCTTCTTCCGTCGGTTTTATCCGGACTTGAAGCATTACGACGAAATCATTCAAGAATTGCGTATCCAAGAAGAGCCATCATAACTTTACAGACTTCATGTTTTTGTTGTAGAATGTTTCTATGTACTGAAATATATGCAAATAATGATTTTTTATAGAAGGGACTTTCGAGGATGACAACACCTGTACACACGGCATCCCGTCGCCAGCTCGTCGCAGACGCTGAGCGTGGGATTCGCATGAACTACCGCGGAGTGAAAAAGAACCTCCGCTCGATGTTTTCGCAATACTTGACGCGTAACGAATTCTTCATCCTCCGATCGCTCTGTCAAAATAGTCCACAAATCGCCTCGGCTTTATCGAACGAGTTTCAATTCTCGGCCTCGATGATCACGGCCCTTGCTGATGAGTTGACGAAAAAAGGCTTGATCTCGCGCGAACGCAGCGAGCGCGACCGTCGTGTCGTCGAACTTCAAGCGACAGAGGAAGGCCGTGTCTTGTTCGAAACGCTCGAACACATGAAAATCGAATACTTGATGGACGTGTTCGACGATTTTTCAGACGAAGAATTGGTCCTTCTCTCGAAGTTGCTCGACCGCATGGACGCCTAAGGCGAACCAGACTTTATAGTGAATACGACTTAAAACAAGCAACAGGTCCCGAATCATCGGGACCTGTTGCTTGTTTTAGATATCAGATTCATTCACCTAGCCGCGCCTGATCGGCTGCCTGTTCACGCGCCCTCATCTTTTCATTCCATCTTCGGTGCTCTTCAAAAAATAAGTCTTGCTCATTATGGAGACACATTTCTCTCATTTTCTTACTCAGTTCCCGTTTCTCTTTCACTGAGTCACGACCTAACACGAACTGCCAAGTCAAATATATGCCGATCGCAAGTAGGAAACTGCCGCTGCCATTCCAACTCTCTCATAACTGATTAACCAAAAAATAATGGACAGTCCTACATTGGCGATGTGTTTTCTTTTTAGCACGCTCTGTTAAATCCCCCGTCAATTTATTCAATCAATTTTCCGACAGTTTATAATATATCAAAAAACTCGGGATGATTTTCATCCCGAGTTGAAAAATTGTGCTATTGCTTAACAATCGCCGTGACGACGATCCGGTCTCGATACCCATGTTCTGGGTCATAAGGACCCGCACACGTGATGAGTTGAAGACGAACCGATTGTGTCGCCGCGAAAATCGAGGCGAGCGGAACATCTTCGACCCGGTACCGTTCGACTGACACGACCTCATATTCGATCACTTGCTTGTTACGTTGGAGCGTCACCTGCTCTCCAAGTCGTATTTGATCAAGATTAGCGAAAATGGCCGGGCCTTGTAAATCGTCTAAATGTCCGGATAAGACGACGTTGCCTTTCGCTCCTGCTTTCGCCCCGTAACGATACCAGCCGACCTTGTCTGCTTCAGCCGGTGTGTCCATCCGGTCGTATCGGTCTTTACCGACCGGTTGGATGACAGTATCGACTTCAATAGACGGAATCTTCAGTCGTTCTGGAACGAACGTCTCGGTGTGAAAGGACTGACGATCGATTTCAGTAGCGGCCAACACGAGCGGTTCTGCGAATCCGACAGTTGAAAGTTTCGCATCTACGTCCGGGGCATCCGCTACTGGTGCTACCATGAGGAACGAGAACGTTCCGATCAAAAGTAGCTTAAGCGTCTTGTTTCTGACGACGAAAGACGTAGAAGCCAGCTGCTGCTGCGCCAAGTACTGCTGCTGCTAGCAACCAGTTCATTGAAGCTGTCTGAGCGAGACCGCCTTGACCAGTCTCAGGAGCTTCGGCCATTTCTCCACCATCAGCTGCGAGGAGTACTTCGAAAGCCGGTTCCCCTTCAAGAAGGCCGATTGCGAATGCCGTATAGTTTTTACCGCCTTCGAGGGCGACGCCGTCAAGCGCTTTTACGACGTCAGTCGCGCCAGCTGGGCGAACTTCAAGATCGTACGTTCCAGCATCGAGTGTACCGTAGTCACTGACTGCTTTGAACTCGAGGTTAGAGAAGAGTGGGTCTCCACCTTTTGGAGCTACATCGACTGCAGGTGCGTCAGGTGCGAAGTGAGCGACGCGGACTTTCGATTTGCCATCTTCAAAGTTGGCGTCATCTTCCATCGCTGCGATCTCGATGTTTGCAAGTTGACCGATCGCTGCCGCTGTGTAGAATTTACCAGCTTCGATTGAAAGGTCGGCTGCGACGACGACTGTCTCAGTGTCGCCTGCTGGTTTGATTTCGACGTTGTAGTCACCAGCCGGTAGTGTCAAGTAATCCGTAAGCGCTTTGAACTCCGCGCCTTCGACTGCGACTTCACCGTTGACATAGACGTCCACCGCAGGGGCGTCAGGCGAAGCGTGGAGCACACGGACCATCGCGTTCTCGTGTCCATCTGCACTGACTGGCAGGATGAACGCGAACGCTAGAGCGAGTGTACCAAGTAAAGACATCAATTTCTTCATGTGAAATTTCCTCCTTTTTTTCCTTGGGTTGACCGATTGACTGCATACGACAAGTTTGATGCGATGCTGCATAGTGTGCTACATCTGATTGCTATGTAGCTGGTGACATCTTAAACTTAAGACAACAGGACAATGGCGTAAAGATGACGGTGTGCTTCGAATATGCCAGTCGGCACATTTGGTTGTTGCCGTTTTCTTTACATAGTCTTCCTTCCCGTTTCCATAAATTTAAAAACCCCGTAACGACATGTTACGGGGTTAAATGTGCTCGGGCCCATTCGATATCGTTGACGAAGACCGCATCGACATCGATCCGTTCGAACCGTTTCAGCTGTTCGGTCGTCTTGACCGTGTACGGACGGACCTTGACACCGGTCTGTTGAATGAGCTTGATCTCGTCATCGGTCATCGTTCGGACACTTGGATGAACGCCTGTCGCCCCTAACTTGTTCAAGTAACCGGCCAAGTCGAACAGCGGTTGGGCGATGAGCGCGGCAGACTCGTACTCGGGTGCTAACCGCTTCAACCGGTAGAGCGTCTCATGATTGAAGGAAGAGAACAGGACGCGGTCGGCCGGGAATCTATGGGCTCGCAGCGTCTCGACGAGTCGGTCTTCGATCCCCTCGTACCGGTCGATGTCCGTCTTCACTTCAAGGTTGAGACAGACGTTCGTTTCTTTTACCAATTTTAACAGGTCGTCTAGCGATGGGATGCGCTCCTCGAGGTCGAATAAGACACCGGCGTTGTATCGTCCGAGCTCGGACAACGTCATCTCGGCAATACGACCCGACCCGTCTGTCGTCCGGTCGATCGTCTCATCGTGAATCAAGACGAGGCGACCGTCTTTCGTCAAGTGGACGTCCGTTTCAATCCCGTCGGCATGGGCGGCGAGCGCCGCGCGAAACGCCGCCATCGTGTTCTCCGGGAACTGGTTCATCACCCCACGGTGCGCGAATAGCTTCATCGGAAGACTCCTTACTCGGTGACGTATTTTTTCGTCAAATAGCGGACGAGCGGACGGACCGAGATATCGTCCCCGGTCACTTGCTTGATCAGCTCGTTCGGGGTGAGCGACTTGCCGTGGCGATGGACGTTCGTCTCGAGCCACTGTTTGATCGGACCGAACTCGCCTTCATGCACTAACGTCTCAAAGTCGGACCGTTCCGATTTGAGCGTCTCGGTCAACTGCGCCGCATAAATCAATCCGAGCGCATAGCTTGGGAAGTAGCCGAATGAACCTCCGGCCCAATGGACGTCTTGCAATACACCTTTCGCATCATTCGGCACCTCGACGCCTAAGTACTCTCGATATTTCTCGTTCCAAGCGCTCGGCAGCTCGGCGACGGTCAAATCACCTTGGATGAGTGCCTTCTCAAGCTCGTAGCGGATGATGATATGGAGGCTATACGTCAGTTCATCCGCCTCGATCCGGATGAGCGATGGCTTCGCCTCGTTCACGCCCGCGTAGAACGTATCGAAGTCGATATCTTGAAACGCCGGATGCCGTTCTTGTAGCCGTGGATAGACGCTGCGTAAAAATGCTTCGCTACGCCCGACGAAGTTTTCAAAGAAGAGCGACTGTGACTCGTGGATACCCATCGATGCGCCTCCCCCGAGTCCGACCTCATCGAGCGCCTCGTCGATCTGTTGCTCGTACGTCGCGTGGCCCGCCTCGTGCATCGTCCCGAACAGGGCGTTGCGGAAGTCCGACTCATCATACTTCGTCGTGATCCGCACGTCTCGGCGGTTGATCGTGATCTCGAACGGATGCACGGTCGCGTCGAGGCGACCACGGGACAAGTCATAATCGACGACCCGCATCCAATCGTGACAGATCTGTTCTTGCACCGCCGCCTCCATCGACCAGTCGAGTTCATGCTTGCTCGACTTCAACTGACGGATCAACGGGACGAGCTCGTCCCGTAGCGTCTGGAACAATTCGTCGAGTTGTTCGACGGTCATACCCGGTTCGTAATCATAGAGCAACGCATCGTACGGGTGCGTCTCATATCCGAAATATTCCGCGAACTTACGCTGGAACGCGACGATTTTTTCTAAATACGGGGCGAATGTGCCCCAATCGTTCTTGTCTTTCGCCTTTTCCCATGCCGTCTCGGCTTCAGAGACAAGTGTCACGTAGGCCTGATACTCCGCCGGAGGGATCTTGGCGTTCCGTTCATATTGCATCTTCGCCACGTCGACCGAGCGGACCTCGGTCGGTGTCAACTCTTCGGTCGCCGTCATCTCGGCGAGCAGTTCCGCGAACGAATCGCTCGTCTGACGTTTGAACGCCTCTGTCGACAAGTAACCGATCGTCTCGGCACGAAGCGGGGCCGACTGTTCCGGCATCTGTGTCCGCATGTCCCAATATAGTAGCGAGATCGCCTCATCGAACGCACGTAACTGTTTGAAATGTTCACGCCATTGCTTTGTAATTTCCATCTGATTCCCACCCCTATGACAGTTGTTTCCTTACCTCTCTACTTTAATCGATGTGACGAAAAATGCCTATTCTTTCGACACATCCACTTTTCGCTCATAGTGGAGCGGCTTCGTCGCCGGACCTTCAAGGACGTTTCCTTGCGTGTCAAAGCGCGATCCATGACATGGACAGTCCCAAGACCGCTCCGCGTTGTTCCAATTGACGCCGCAACCCATGTGCGTGCAACGGGTCGATACGAGATGACAGTTGTTGTCGAGATCCCGATAAGCGCCGACTTTCTTGCCATCGACGTGAACGACCCCACCTTCGTCGAGTTGGAGGTCGTCGAGCGATCCCGGCTTCTCGAGCGTTCCTTTGACGAATTGGGCAGCTGTGTCCAAATTCGTCTTCAAGAACTGACCGACATCCGCCGGTTTGAACTTCGAACGGAGCGGATCCAACAGTTCGGTAAACCGGTTCTCGTGACCGGTCAGTAGGTCGGCGAGCAACAGTCCGGATGCGATCCCGTTCGTCATACCCCATTTGGCGAATCCGGTAGCAACGAAGATGTCCGGTTCACGACTGAACATTTGACCGACGTAAGGAAGATGGTCCAACGTGATCAAGTCTTGGGACGACCAACGGAAACTTGATTTTTTAGCGCGGAACGCATCATTCGCGAACTGCTCCAACCGGTCGTAGCGCGTGCGCGTCTCTGTCACGTGACCGCTCAGATGCCCCTCCCCTCCGACGAGGACGTACGAGCGATCGCCGTCATCGAACGTCCGGAACGAGCGGCTCGGCGAATCGACGCTCAAATACATGCCGTCCGGCACGGGACCGTTCGTCTCGCAAGCGACGATGTAGGATCGTTCGACCTCAAATTTCGAGAAGTATAGTCCACGGATGTCGTTGAACGGATAATGCGTCGCGACCACGACTTGATCGGCTTGGACACGGCGCCCGGTCGATGTCGTGATGATCGGACGCGGACTTTGGCTGATCTCCGTCGCCCGTGTTTTCTCATAAAGCTTCCCGCCCGCTTCGACAAAGCGACGCGCCAGTTCGTTCAAATATTTCACCGGATGAATCTGGGCTTGGTCGCGGATGACGGCTGCTTGTTGTACCGGAAATGGAAAGACTGCGTTGACCTCGTTCGTCGCATCCCCACCATTCAACCCGATTTTTTGATACGCCTCGATCTCGGAGGCGAGCTGACTCGAGCTGTCGATCGTATAGAGATATGAATCTTTCAGTTCGTAATCGATGTCGAATCCGGTTTCGACTTGACGTCTCAAATAGTCGAGTGCCTCATCGTTGAACTCATAGTAAAGACGTGCCGTCTCTTCATTGAACGTCTGCATCAATTTCGAATAGATGGCGCCATGCTGGACGGAACATTTGGCCGTCGTGTGCCCGGTCGTGCCGCGGCCGACTTCCATCGCTTCGAGCAGGACGACCTGCTTGCCCCGGTTCTGAAGCTCATAGGCGGTGACGAGTCCGGCGATCCCCGCCCCGATGACGACGATGTCACAAGAAACGGAACTCTCGAGTCGTGGATACTGTAGGGTGCGATCGTGTTGTCGCCACAATGAATTCGTGAATGGATAGCGATGCATGATGATACCTCCTTTAGGAATGAACGTGTCTGCTTATGTGTATACCCATTCCCTTCTGTTTCATCACTCGATAAATATTGACCTGTTTCTCGATTTTAAAGACGATTTCATTGCCCGACATCCATTATGGTAGAAAAGTAAACTATGAAGGAGCGATTGCAAAGTGAAACGTACCCGTAGACATCGTAGACAGACCTATATAATGAGACGCTTGACTGCCGGATTGATGCTTGTCGGAATGATCGCGATCATTCCGGCACTCATCGGCTTCAAGCAAGAAACACCGGTGACATCTGATCCGAAGGCGCCGATGGTCGAACCGGTCAAACAAGGTCCATCTTTCCCGGATATCCCGATCCAAGAATGGGCAGAAGATTCCACTTTGACCGCCGACCCGGAACAGGTTCTTGTCGGGGCGATGACGTTCGTTGATTTGACGGACGGTGTCGTCTTGTTGGACAAACACGGGGAGGAGCGTGTATACCCGGCCAGTACGACCAAGCTGATGACGGCATTGCTCGCCTATGAGAAAGCGGCGGTCTCCGGCGAACTGGACCGCCCCGTCGTCGAAGTGTACGCGACGACGCTCGACATCCCCTGGGACAGTCACATCGTCCATCTCGCCGTCGGCGACCGCCTGACCGTCCGGCAAGCGCTCTACGCGACACTGCTCGAATCAGGCAACGATGCCGCCAATAGCTTGGCGGAGTACGTGAGCGGCTCGACGGCGGAATTCGTTGAACTGATGAATGAACGGGCCCGCGTCCTAGGCTTGACTGGCACGAACTTCAAAAATGCCCACGGCTATTCGGACCCGGACCACTATACGACGGCACGCGACATGGCTAAAATCACTTATGCGTTCGGGACGTATCCCGAACTCATCGAAATCGCTGGAACGTATGAGTACGAGGCGAAGTTCGAAGACAAAGATGGACTGATGAAGCGACGATGGTGGTATCACCTCGGGTCGGCGATCAACAGCCGCAGCATCCACTACTCGGACCTCGTCAAGGCGACGAAGACCGGCTATACCGACGAATCGGGCTACACGATGGTGTTCTTGATGGAGCATCAAGGCAAGCAGTACGCGCTCGTGACGATGCAGGCGCGTTCCGGACAGACGTTCCCGACGATGCGGCTCGTCGAACAACTCGCATTCGGACGTCAGGCTGAATGAACGTTACATATGACGAAGACCTGAACTGATCGGTTCAGGTCTTTTTTTGTGGCGTGTTCGTCTTCAAAACAGCCGCTTATATTACAGGGAGATTACAGAGGCATTGCCTCAATATTTCTAATCGTCAGAATATTTAAACTTTTTGAATGAAAAATACCTTGCTTATCCGTTGGTATAATAGGCTTTAGAGCCGTTTTTATGAAAAGATGACAGTTTGCAATCACTCTGAAGGTCCGTTAAGGTTAGTGACAAGTTCGGATTATCAGTTTGGGTTCGTCATCTTTATGGGAGGATTCCCACATTTCAAACCAAAACTGTTGAACAACATTGAAAGCGTACAGGAGGTAATCAAATGTTATGGCAAGAATGGGTATCCATCGCGCTTTACCTCGTGATGATGCTAACTATCGGTTACGTCGCTTATAAGCGAACGACCGACTCATCAGATTATATGTTAGGCGGCCGCAAAATGGGGCCGGGTGTTACCGCCATGTCAGCCGGAGCTTCGGATATGAGTGGTTGGATGTTAATGGGTCTTCCGGGGGCAATGTATGCCACAGGATTATCAGCGATTTGGTTAGCCGTTGGATTGGTCATCGGAGCTTACTTGAACTACTTGTTAGTCGCTCCCCGTCTACGTGTCTTCACGGAGATGGCAAATGACTCGATCACGATTCCTGACTTTTTAGAGAATCGGTTCCGAGATCACTCGAACTGGCTACGGATCCTATCAGCGTCCGTTATCATCATCTTCTTCACGTTCTATACGTCAGCTGGACTTGTGTCTGGCGGGAAGTTGTTCGAAAGCTCGTTCGGGATCAACTATCAGACCGGTGTCATCGCCACGATCAGCGTCGTCATTCTTTACACGCTCTTCGGTGGGTTCACTGCTGTTAGTTGGACAGACTTCGCCCAAGGCGTCATCATGTTCATCGCACTCGTACTCGTACCGTTCGTCGCTTTGACAGACGTCGGTGGCATGACGAACGCCGTCAACACGGCGACAGCGATCAACACCGACCTGTTCGACTTGTTTAAAGGGACGACAACGCTAGGGATCATCGGTCTCCTCGCTTGGGGACTCGGTTACTTTGGCCAACCGCACATTATCGTTCGTTTTATGGCGATCAGAGATGTGAAATCATTGAAGGCGGCACGCCGGATCGGTATGGGCTGGATGACCGTCTCGATCATCGGTGCGGTCATGACCGGCCTCGTCGGTATCGCCTACTTCCGTGGTCAAGGCAATCCGCTAGCAGACCCGGAGACGGTGTTCATCCGTTTCTCTGACGTCTTGTTCCACCCGTTCATCACCGGATTCTTGCTCGCAGCGATCCTCGCAGCCGTCATGTCGACTGTATCGTCGCAATTGCTCGTTACGTCGTCGGCGTTGACTGAAGACTTCTATCGTAAGTTCTTCAACAAAGATGCAAGCGATAAAACAATGGTACTCGCCGGTCGAATCGGCGTATTGACGGTTGGTGTCGTGGCGACACTCATTTCGCTCAGCCCATCGAACACGATCTTGACGCTCGTCGGTTATGCTTGGGCCGGATTCGGCTCGGCCTTCGGTCCAACGATCCTCTTGTCGCTCTATTGGACGAAGATGACTCGCCAAGGCGCACTCGCCGGTATCCTCGTCGGTGCCATCACGGTCATCCTTTGGATCGTCACGGGACTCTCGAGCGTCATCTATGAGATGGTGCCAGGCTTCTTCTTGAGTATGCTTGCCATCGTTCTCGTCAGCACGTTCACGAGCCAACGCGAACAAAAACGGATCAGCCGTGAGTTCAGTGAAATGGAAACAGAACTTGCTGCCGCTAGAAAAGATTAAGTCACATAAAAACGCTCGACCCAATTCACGGGTCGAGCGTTTTTTGTCGGTTGTACTTCTTTAGTACATCGTCCCCGCCATCACCCAAAGTTGGAGTAAGAACGTGGCGAGCACGAGTGCGAGCATGGCATTTCTCATCCATCGATTTCGGTTCCAATAATACGCCATTAAGACGAACGGATGAAGCGCGGTCAATTCGTAGGGATTGAACCAAAACCAAGTGAGGATCAAGACGAGCAGGAAGTAGAGCACCGATTTCTGTTTCGTGGCACGGTACTCGCGCCACATGTCGTAAGCCCCTTTAAAAAAAGCGACGAACGTGACAACCCAAAACACAATAACAATTATATTATTCAATCACCTTACCACCTTCATGAGACGTTTTCGAAATAGAAGCCACCCCAGTAAATATGTCGATACGTGAACTCCTTGCCGCTCTCGGCCGTGATCACGATCTCATCTTCGGTCAAGACGAGCACGTGAACGGGGACCTCCCCTTCCCGTAGCATCGGGCTGAACAGCTGGAACTGCTTGTTCAACCACTTTCGTTCCGTGAAGTCACGATAGTGGTGCAGTGCCAACGACGGGTGGACCAAGAACACTCCGACGATCAAAGCGATGGCACCAGGAGAAGCGGAGAGCTCGATCAGTAAAAACAGGACGAGCACGAGCGACAAGACCGCATAGCCGAATTCTAACAGCTCCATCAAGGAAGCCCGGCTGGCGACCACGTATTGGATGACACGAAACGTGACGTACAGCAGGAGGCTGACCATCAAGTATTGCGAAAATGGAGCGGTACTCATTGAGATATCCAAATAAAAGAGTACCGGTAATAACATGACCCACTTCCATAATTGTAAGGCGAGGTAAAACAATGTTTGATCGATGAAACGACGATTGTGTACGAGCCGTTGCATATCCATGTTTCCCACCTCCGATTAAAAGATGTGTCTTAACGGTATCATTCCCTCAATCGTTGAATGATAACAAGCATTTGCAGGTCAATCGGAAATTTCTTTTTGTTCAATGAGCGTGGCGTTCAATAGCCCTCCGAGGAGGATGATGGAAGCCGCCAAATAAAACCAAACCAACAAGATAATAAACGCACCGAGCTGACCGTAAAACTGTTCGTAGTTGGCATATTGAGAATAGTAGCTGAAGACGTTGGAAACTGTCAATATGCCGATAGTAGCGAGTGATGCTCCGGCCCAACTGTCACGGAACGTCCCGCGATGACTCGGCAGCCATTTGTAGACGAGCAGGAAGACACCAAACATGACGAGCGTCCCGACGACCCAGCGGAAGTAAAACCATATTTGCGCATATCCCGCAACGATGTCGTCGACAAAGATGATCCGCGTCGACAGTTCGCGCAACGCGGTCTCGACGACAGGGATGACCAATGAGAACGGCAAAACGAACATGAGCGCCAGTGTGACGGCGATGTCCTGGAGAGCCCCTCTTAAGAACGACTTGTTCCGGATGAGGCGATACGCATCATTCAATGATCGGACGAGCGACTGGACAGCCATTGATGAAATCCACAGTGCCGGCAAAATGCTGAGCGACGCCAGACGCAGCCTCGAGTCATCAAATATCGCCTCGATGTTCCCTTCTAGCAGTCGGTAGCTCGCTTCCGGCATGACGAGGGACAGCGCCGAGATGACGTCCCCGCTCGTGAACGGGAGCCATCCAACAATGCCGAGGACGAACAGTAAGAACGGAAACGTCGACAAGATGAAATAATAAGCCAACATCGCGGCTTGATCGAAAAAACGTTCGGCAAAAAAGCGCTTGAATAAAACTTTAAACGTCTGTATCATGCTGTTTACTCTTTTCGTAATTTATTTAATATAAATGCGGTATGTGAAATAATAATATTGTTGCTTGAAAGGCAAGAATACGACAGTCGTTGCCTATTCTTGCCTCGTCCTTAACTGATGTGTTCTCGTTTCGATTCCCACGCCTCGAGATGTTCCTTGCCCGGCAGATCGACGTCATCGCGCGAGAACACCGGATCCCGTCCGGACCGTTTTTGGGCGACGTAATCGTCGAGCAACAGCTTAGCGACTTTGCTGAGACGGAAGATGGCGTACATGTTGACGAGCGCCATCAATCCCATGAAGATGTCGGCGATCGACCAGACGAGTCCGGCCGAGCGGACCGAGCCGAACATGATCATCCCTAGCACGGCGATACGATAGATGACAACATACACTTTCCGTTCCGAGATGAACTCGATGTTCGTCTCTCCGTAGTAATAGTTCGCTAAAATCGAGCTGAAGGCGAACAGCAGGATGGCGATCGTCATGAGCGTCGTCGCGACCGGTCCGATCTCCGTCAACAGTGCCTCTTGCGCGAGCTCGATACCTTGGAAGTCTTCAGAACCGGGAACTCCGGAGATCAAGACGATCATCGCGGTCGCCGTACAGATGAACAGCGTATCGACGAAGACACTGAGCGATTGGATCAACCCTTGCTTCACCGGGTGGCTGACCTCGGCGGTCGCGGCGGCGTTCGGCGCCGACCCCATCCCCGCTTCGTTCGAGAACAAGCCGCGCCGTATACCTTGAAGCACCATCGCTCCGACGGCCCCGCCGAACAATTCTTGGAAGCCTAGCACACCTTCTGAGAAGATGGCCGAGAACACGGCCGGAACGACGTCGAGATTCGTCAGCACGACCCAGAGCGCGAGCAAGATATACCCACCCGCCATGATCGGGACGATGATCCCGGACAGCGTCGAGATCGACCGGATCCCGCCGAAGATGACGATCCCCGTCGCAACGGCCAAGATAACACCAACCCAGACCGTATCGATGGCGAAGACGTTATTGACAGAAAGCGCGATCGTGTTCGCTTGCACGGAGTTAAAGGCAAAGCCAAACGCGAACGTGATGAGGATCGCAAAGACGATCCCGAGCCAACGTTGACCGAGCGCCCGCTCGATGTAATAGGCTGGTCCGCCGCGCCATGCCTTGCCGTCATGCACTTTGTACACTTGGGCGAGCGTGCTCTCGACGAAAGCCGAGGCTGAACCGATCAAGGCGATGAGCCACATCCAAAACACGGCCCCAGGCCCACCGAGCGCGATCGCGGTCGAGACACCGGCGATATTTCCAGTGCCGACCCGTGCCGCTGTCCCGATGGCGAACGCCTGGAACGAGGATACTTGCCCTTTCTCATGTTTGAGCCCTTTGATGAACAATAACTTGAACATTTCCGGCAACATTCTAAACTGCACGAATCCCATCCGGATCGTGAAGTAGATCCCACCGGCAATCAATACAAAAATAAGCACATACGTCCATAACAGGTCGTTCGCTTGCATGACCAATTCACGGACATCCACTGCGCATCCCCTCCTTTTAGGGAGTTCTTACCCTGTCTAGCCCCGCCAGAAACGATTTCGTCACCGTGTTGCCGCGTCTAGTATTTGTTCACAAAGGGCATGGGTCGTCAAGCTGTCCTCGGCGCGAACACAACCGTTCGGCTTCCCGTTCAACAGTTTGAGAAACGCGTCGATCATCGTCGTAAAGCCGCGCCGCGTCAAATTCGACTCCCACGGGCTCAAGGCGCGCTCGAGCATGCCGTCGGGCGTAAAGTCGTAGACGCGCTCGACGTCTCGAGAGACGCGTTTTAGACCCGGTGACATCACTTCCATCACTTCTTCGGTGCAGCCGTTGTCCCGGTTCATGATGCCGACCGCCTCGACGCCGCCGGCCGTGAAATTGATCTGGAGCTGCTTGAGCGTATCCCCTTCATAACGCGTCCGAACAGACAAATCCTCGACCGGATTGAGACCGGTCAAGTAACGGAGCGTGTCGACGACGTGGACGAAGTCCTCGATGATGAACTCACGCAGCGTCGCCGGCTGATATGTACGATTCTTTTGGATCAAGACGAGGTTCGGGTTCTCGACTTCTTTGAGCGCCGCCGTCGCCGTCGCAAAACGACGGTTGAAGCCGGTGACGAGTTCGACCTCGTGCTCGTCTGCGAGCCGGACGAGACGTTCGGTCTCCTCGAGCGTGAACGTGACCGGTTTATCAATGAAGACGTGGACGCCTTGCCGAAGGGCGTACTCGGCTTGTCCGGCATGCGCTGACGTCGTCGAATGGATCAACACCGCATTCATCTCACCGAGCGGGACGTCCTCAAGCGTTCGGAAGTGACCGCTGAATCGATATTGACGGACGAGTTGTTCCGCTTTCTCCTTATCTCGCGAGACAAGATAAACATCTACCCCATCTAGCCCGGCATAGACCGGTAAATACGCTTTCTTGGCAACATCACCTAAACCAACAACGACTAATTTCATTTCAACATCACTCCTCTTTCGATTGACTGCATAAAACCCCAAAGCGTCGGCCCGGGGTCGATGGTTCATTTAATGGACCGCTAAAATTTCAAAACTTGTGATCGGCTTACGAATGGCGTCCGATACGATTTGATAAAGATCAGCGAGTTGCTCGTTATCGTTCAAGTCCGGCGTTCGATCAAGCTCGACTTCACACGTTCGTGTCGTCTGCTCCTTGTCTTGAAACGCATATTCAATCGTGTATAGTTGCATGAGACGTCTCCTCTCCACTATGTATACGTATGTATAACCTGTAACCGAACGATTGAAACGCTTCAAGTACACCTAGTCAAATCGTTCATGTTATATATATTCAGAAATCCTACAATTTCCAATCTTAAGCCTTGTATAATCATTCAAAGATTCCTAGAATGAACAAGTATGTACCAAGTGATTAAAGGAGTTTTTAAATGAAAGCACGATTTACTTATTTAGCCTTACCGCTGGCGATGTTTCTACTGGCCGGATGTAGCACCGAAGAAGAGACGTCTCCTATCGATGATACGATTGAAGTGACCGATTCGCAAGAAGAATCGTCCGATATGGCTGAGTCTCAAGCAGAATCCGTTGAAGTGACCGATTCACAAGAAGAACCTGCTGTCGAGACGGAAGCGGAGGAACAACAACCGACTAGCGATCGCTTCTCCGGCTATGAACGTGTCGAAGTCGACGGTGGTGATTTGTCTGGGCATCGCGAGGCGAATGTTGTCGTCGACGTCGGTTTCGGGGACCGTGAATATTGGGCGTTCACGAACGATCACGGGCAACTCGTGAAAGTGACAGCTGACGAGATCATCCTACAAGATGATGAGAGCGAGGACGTCACCTCGTCAGGACGCTACTACTGGGACGAGGCGAAAGTCCCCGGCGTTGAACATCATTCGTTAGATGAAGGACATGTCATCGCCGATTCGCTTGGGGGCGTCTCTAACGCCTTCAATATCACCCCGCAAGACAGCACGCTCAATCGGCACGGGGACCAGGCTTATATGGAAAGTGTGATCCGTAGTGCGGGCGGAGCGACCGATTTCGAGGCCATCATCACGTATCCGGATACCGAGACGCAAATCCCGTCGAGCTATCAATACACATACACGTTGAATGGCAATGTCATCGTCGACAAGTTCGACAATGTGAACCCGGACGAGGTGAACGAAGGGCTCGGATTGACCGAAAGTGAACCAGAACCGGAGGCTACTCCCGCTCCTGCTGCAGAGCCGGTTGGCGACGTATCAAGCGTCGATGCGAACGGGAACGGGCAAGTGACGATCCAGGAAGCGAAAGACGCCGGCTTCAGCATGCCGATCACGAGCGACCACTGGCTCTACCCGCATATGCGGGATAATGACGGGGATGGAATGGTCGGCGAATAACACGTAACCTCCCCGCGTGAGTCAACTTTTCGAAACGACGATCTAATAGTCTATGTGGTGACGCTCTTTCTAATTAGAGGAAGAGCGTTTCTTTTTGTTAAAACGATATTCGTATGTAGTTTTAAATTTGATATTGAACGACTGACATATTTCCCAAAGTAATATTATTTTGTCGAATGGTTTTCATTTGTAAATCAAGGAATGGAATAATCTTACATGATACAATCAGCAGATAGTTACATAAAAATAATACGCATAGGTTCGAACAACATTGAAAAGTTCATGTCTCTGCTCGAGGTCAAACTCGATAGCGTACATGGGACATGAGAGATGAGAATTTGTGGCTTCGTATACTATTTTAATTTATTTGAGAGGAGATGGAATGAATGGGTTGGTGGAAAGATATCATTAACGCTCGGCAGAACCGAGAGGAAGTCGAGCGTTTGACGAAAGAGATTGAACGAATTGAATTGACAAAGGAAGAGGTTCGATACATCGATCTCAAAAGAGAAATCGAAACCATAGAAAAGCATAATGAAATCAAACAAACTGAACTGCGCGACGAATTAGACAAGTTCAAAAAAAGTATCGAGAAAGAGCGCTCTTCTATTGAAAAAGAAATTGAGACACTCAAACGGACGCGTGATCAGCTCGGACTAAGCATAAACGAATACGAAGGCCGGTTGTCTGCACTCGAACATGGCTTATTCTCCCCACCTCGTTACCTGACTGATGAAGATACTTCCGAGATGTTAAAAGCGAAGCTAGACGCGGTACGCTCGAAACAAAAGGTATTGATTAAGGAAAAACGCGCCACGACACATCCATCCGGATATACAGTCGACGGGGACAAGAAGAAAGGTAAAGAGTTCGTGAATGACACGATCAAGTTGATTTTACGAGCATTCAACAACGAATGCGACGTCATCATCGCCGGCGTGAAGCATACGAACCACGACCGGTCGATTGACAGGATCGCGAAGAGCTTCAAACAATTGAACTCGTTGACCGACATGCAGTCTGTATTCATGACGGACGAATATCTCAGACTGAAACTTCAAGAACTTCAAATCATGCATAGGTACCGCGTGAAGAAGCAAGAAGAGAAGGAAGAGCAGCAGGCCATCAAAGAGCAGATGCGAGAAGAAGCTCGTGTCTTGAAAGAAATCGAGGAGGCTCGTAAGAAAGTCGAGAAAGAAGAGAACCATTTCAAGGCAGCCCTACTCGCAGCACGCACCAAGATTGAGAATGCGAACGAATCTGAGCGCACGGCTCTCGAAGCGAAGATTGCCGAGCTCGAGGCCAAGCTGAAAGAAGTCGAGGAGATTAAAGGAGACATCGAGAACCGCGAGCGCAATACGCGAGCCGGTTACGTCTATGTCATCTCGAACATCGGATCTTTCGGGGAGCATGTCTACAAGATCGGCATGACGCGACGTCTGGAGCCGCTCGATCGGATCCGTGAGCTCGGGAGTGCCTCAGTTCCATTCACCTTCGACATCCATGCCATGATTTTCTCGGAGGATGCTCCAAATCTCGAGAACAAACTCCACAAACGGTTCGCCGACCGGCGCGTGAACCAAGTGAACTTCCGAAAGGAGTTCTTCAAGGTCAACATCGATGAGGTCGCAAACGTCATCAAACAGGAATTCGACCAGACGCTTGAAATCACTATGCTCGCGCAGGCTGAAGAGTATAATCGAACGCTACAGATTTTGTCCGAAAGCGAAGCAGCAGCCTCTCACTAAAAGTTACGGAAACGGTACAAGTATTGGCCAGATGGGCTCAGGCGGCGAAGAACATATTCAGGGTTTCTTCTTCGCCCGTCTTGGCCTCAGAAAAAGACAAACGGCCGCCAGATGGCGACCGTTTGCGTTGCTCGTCCGCTGGCGCCCCGACTCCTGCAGGAAAGCAATCCGACGGAGACCCAGCAGCGACGCGAGTCGCGATGCGGCTCCGGGATTGCCTGCGGAAAGCGTGGGCGCCGGAAGGACGAGCGATATCAATCATGTTGGTCAACAAGCTAAAAACCGCTCTAGAGAGCGGTTTTCGTGTGTCTATGACAGAAAATAAAAATTGTGCAATTCATGTGCAATGACGACTTACTTACCTTCTGGAGTCGGCTCGACAGCACGTCTCGGCGGACGCTTGCCGAAGAACTGGTAGTACTGCGTCTCGATGTTGCCGTTATACAGCTTGCGGCGTTTTGTCGCCGGGCGGCCGTAGGCTTTCTCGAAGTCTTCGTAACTCGTCAACATATAGACGCTATAACCCGGATACTTGGCATATTGCTGCCCGATCCGCTCATACAGTTCGATGATTTCGTCTTCCGTCTGCAACCGCTCACCGTAAGGCGGGTTGCCGATGATGATCCCGTAATCCTCGGTCGGCTTGAGCGCCGCCGCATCGGTGTGGACGAACGTGATCGCGTCACGGACGTCGGCGAGGTCGGCGTTGTCTTTGGCGAGTTTGACCATGCGCGGGTCGAGGTCGATGCCGTAAATCTTGAGCGGCTTGTCCCACTCGGCTTTTTCGTTCGCTTCATTGATTGCCTCGTACCAAGCTTTCTTCGGTACACATGGCCAATCTTGCGAACAGAATTCACGGTTTAATCCCGGTGCGATATTGCGACCGATGAGTGCGGCCTCGATCGCTAGCGTCCCAGAGCCTGTGAACACGTCATAGAACGGCATATCCGGCTTCCAGTTCGTCAGCTTGATCATCGCTGCGGCCATCGTCTCTTTGAGCGGTGCCTGCGAATGAAGCTCGCGGTAGCCGCGACGGTGGAGCGCGTCACCCGACGTGTCGATCGTGATCGTCGCCACGTCTTTCAAGAGTGCGACTTCAATTGGATAGATCGCACCCGTCTTCGGAAGCCATTCATCCGGTTTGTTGTAGCCGCGTTGCATCGCATCGACGATCGCTTTCTCGGTGATCTTTTGGCAGTCGCGGATTGAGAACAGCTGCGACTTGACCGAGCGGCCGTCGACGGTGAAACGGGCGTCCCACGGCATCAGCTCTGTCCAAGGCAAGTCGACGACACCGTCGAATAGTTCCGTGAACGTCGTCGCCTTGAACTCGGCGACGACGAGTTTGACGCGGTCGGCCGTTCTGAGCCAAATGTTCAAACGGGGAATATCCTCCATCTCGGCGTCGATGTAGACGCGTCCATTCTCGATTTCACACGTGTAACCGAGGTCACGTACTTCTTTAGCGACGAGCGCCTCGATGCCCATCGCTGCAGTTGCGATCAGTTTTCGTTTTGCCATATGATCCCTACTTTCCTAATTCGTAATTGTTAAGCGTAAAATGGTCAAGTAAAAAGGAGCTCAAGTAAGATTGCTTGAACTCCTTGTCAATGTAAGTTGAGACTATGCTGCCCTGTAAGCCATGTTCTGTACTCCGGTGCTCGTAGCGGTTTCCCTGGCACGATGGAGTGACAATCATCTATCTGCGCCGCTTGGCGCCTTCCGTCCCGTTCGATTCCAGTCAGGAAGTTCCCCTACCATAGTTTGGGTTTCTCGCTCGTGGGGTTTACCTCGTTCCACTCTGAACGTTTCCGAACAGACTCCGTCACTGTGGCACTTTCAAGAAGCTTGCACCGTATCCGAGGACTTAGGTGCTTCTTCTGCCGTCAACTTGCGTTGCCTACACTTATCTTTTCGTGTAGCACGATCACTACAGCCATCACAGGCTGTGCGAGCATGGACTTTCCTCAAGACTTGCGTCCCGCGATTGTCCAGACTTCATAGTCACTTAATCATTGTAGCGGATATTGCCAAATATGACAACTAAGAAGCCGAACTTGATTTTCATTGGCGTCAGCGCTAAAATAAGGCGTGTTCCATTGAACAAGGAGGGATTTTGATGCGTCAAGATGCAAAGAAAGGTTGGATCCAACGACTGACCTATGTGATCGAGATCGATGACATTAAAGCGCTCCACCCGAACAACGGCGTATTCGCCTTCTACCGTAAAAATCGACTCGTCCGAGGATTTGAGCCGTTTGACATTAAAGGACCGAATGAATTGTCTAAACGCGCTTATCACTTCGATCACCATAACTTGGCCCATTTACAGGAACGTTTTCCTGAATCGATTCCTTTATTCGACGCGTCGAAACAGACGCGACGCGTTTGGAGCGACGCCGTTCGCGTCGGTCTATGTGAAATCATCATCGACGGGAAGCTAAGTTTTGAACACATCGACGACAACGGCAACGTCTTAGAAGCGAATATCCGCTGGAGCGGTGAAGCCATCACGATCGACCAATAATGGATTGAATGAAAAACGCCCGCATCTTTCGACTCGTCTGTCGGAGATGCGGGCATTTTTTTATATCTCTTCAGTCGTGTCCGTCGTTTCTTCGACGACAGGTAATGCCGGGGCATACTTCGTCGAGACGACTTTTTCGGAGATGTCGGTCGGTTTCAAGAGGACGGTAAGGCCTTCGGCGGTACTTTTACGAACCGGAAACGTTCCCGGTATATGCAGTGCCTCATAGACGACTTGATTGTCTTTATCGAGCACGGTGACGGTCCCTTTGCGCGTCGTCGTCAGTTCGAACGTCTGCGCATCGGCCACTTTGATCGCCACGGACGGTTTGACCGGGTTCACGTACGTGAACGAACGACTGGCTGAACGTTTAAATTTCCCGTCCGTCACGACCGCGGCTAGACGGTACTGCCCGCTCGGGAGCCAGTCCCCACCGGCGAACATGGTAAAAGCCGGATTGTTTGCGGTCAACGTCTTCACTTTGCGCGTTCCCTGATAGAGGTAATAAGACGTCTTCAAGTTCGGTTTGTTCGAAAGAGCCAGCTTCGCCTCCGTCACATAACGGTTCCGTAGCGTCGCTGGTGACGTGATCGTGACCGGACGCGGCGTCGCGTCAAGCAACCGCTTCGTGTTCAGTTCGGTGTACGTCTTCCCGCTGACGCGAGGCATTTTTTGAAGCAGTCCCTCGATCTCAGCCGGTGTCAAATACGGATTGACCGACTTGACGAGCGCAAGCCCAGACGAGACCATCGGCGCCGCCATCGATGTCCCATCCATGTAGATAAAACTGTTCTTGACGCCGAGCGATAAAATGTTCACGCCCGGTGCGACGATTTTCACTTGGCTATCCATGTTGCTGAACGAGGCGACACGGCGATTCGCATCGACCGCTCCGACGGCGATGACTTCTTTCATATTGGCGGGGAAAGAAGTCTTCGCGCCGTCATTTCCAGACGAGGCGACGATGACGACACCTTTCGCCCGGGCCCGGCGGATCGAGTCGGCGAGCACTTTATCGTAATCCTGTCCCCCGAGTGACAAATTGATGATGTTCGCACCTTTGGCAACGGCCGTGTCGACGGCTTTGGCGACCGTCCACGAATCCGTGAACTCTGAGTTCTTCCCGTAGAAGACGTTATAGAAATGATAGCGGACGTTCGGTGCGAGACCGGCCATCCCAAATTTATTGTGCAGTCCCGACATGATTCCGGCCGTGTGCGTGCCGTGATAGTCGACACTGTATGGCCCTTTAATCGAATTGACGACTCGTGGTACGTTATAGAGCTCTTTATGGCTCCGGTCTGCAGATGAATCGATCAAGGCGACGACAATGTCTGACGCCCCACGGGTCGTGTTCCACGCTAAATCGGTACCGGTCTGCTTGATGTAATATTGGTTCCCGACCCGCGGCTCTGTCACAACGTACCCATGCTTCTCTAACAACACCGGCTTAGACGCACCGGCAGTCGAAGGCACGAGTAACGTCAAAGCCGTCAGTAGAAGAATTTTTTTCATCGCCTTACGCTCCATTCCAAACTTCCTAAGATTTACCCATTATCTCAAATTTTACGACGGATTTCCCTTTTTTCTTAAAAAAAGGTTGTGACATTTTTCTGACGGTTTACCAGTAGTCCGGCTCATCAGGATGTTCCATCTCAAAATCGATAATTTTACCGATCGTCAAGTACGTATAATACCGGGCCAACTCCGTCCGGTAAGGGTCCGGTGTAAAACCATCTAAATCTTCACCGAGCGGCGAACCGTCAATCGTTTCAAACTGTTGACAGAAGAATGACTCCGTCTCTTTATTCCAGACGATATTGTCACCGATATAGCCACTTCCAAAGCGGATATAGTCGATGATCGAAGGGACGATCACTTCAGCCGGGAGCCGTTCACTCATCCGTCCGACCAATTCATAGCGATCCCGGTCCACATAATCGGCTTGTTCAAGCGACGTACATTTCAACACTTCTTTATTGATTTCGATCAATACGACATAATCCCCAGACTCAATCGACAGCTTCATCTCTTCACCTCATCTCAATCTCCACTGATCCGTCTATGTTAACAACTATTCGGAATAAAATGCCGAAATCCTGTATACCTGTACAAATTTTCCAACGGCTCGATTCGCACAACATGATGAAATCTGTTTTTGTTATACTAAAGATATGAATCAAGAGAGGAAGTGCACTATGGCCAAACGCCCTTTGACCCCTCGTGAAAGCGAATTGATCGCGACCGCCCTGTTTGTCGTCGGGAGCGTCCCTTACGCCGGACATATCGACCGGCTCGAATCGCTGACACTTCGCGACATCGCAGACGACTACTTGTCCGGAAAACGTCCTGCCGCGGACGCCGTCGAGGCGCTCGACCAGTACATTTTCGTACGCCGCCATCGCTTTAAAAATGTTACCCCTCATAACTTATGGACGCTCGACGACCGGACCGAGCAGGAAGCGCTCCGTTACATCGTCAGACGTCCGGAATTGAAGAAAGGTGAGACGTTAAACAAGCAAAACTCACCGTTCACGATCGGACAAGATGTCGAATTCAAAGTCGACAAACAACTCGATCGCGGGCAATTCCGCATCTATATCGGGAAATTGAACGGGTACACGATCAAAGCCCAGTCGAAAGAAAAAGACAAGCTTAAATCCGTCAAAGGCTGGATCACCCATCTCGACCGCAAAGACCGGCTCGTTTTCGTCAATATTTCCGAGTTCGGGCGCGAACCGATTGACGCCGACATGTTGGTCCAGTTCGAGGCGATGAGCGCGGGACTGCTCGGCTGGTTCGATACGGCCACCCTGCCGACCGAAGACGAAGCGAAGACGGCCAAACAAATGATCGCCACGCTACAACGACGCGACCAGCCGTATTGGTTCACACTGACCCAAGCATTGAACCATCCTAGACCTGAACATGTGAAACGCTGGAATACGGTCGTCAACCTGCTCGTCAAAGCAAGCGCCGGTGACGCGGCCGCCGTCGAGACACTCGAAGTGAAAGAAGACAAATACTTTAAAGACGCCTTTTTACGGGCGCTGCGATCACTTCACACCGAATTGACGAAAGCGACGTGACCGTGTCTTGACAGGTGGCCTCGGGTAATCCGAAGCCACCTGTTTTCACCGTGGTCGCCATATGGAAAGGAAGAGGGATATGCACGTATTGATCGTAGAAGACGACCCGGCCATCTTGCGCCTCATTGAAGGGACGCTGCGGCAGGCCGGACATCACGTGTCGGTCGCCATGGACGGACACGCGGCTGAGCAATTGTTTTTATCGAACCCGGCCGACGCCGCCGTCATCGACATCATGTTGCCCGGGATGGACGGGCGACAGTTGTGTCATCGCTTGAAGGAGCTCGTGGACATCCCCGTCATTTTGCTGACGGCGCTCGGGGAATGGGAAGACAAACGGAGCGGGTTCGAGCATGGCGCCGATGACTACATGACAAAACCGTTCATTCCGGAAGAACTATTATTCCGGCTTCAAGCCGTGGCGAAACGGTATGAAAAAGTCGCCGCCTCATTGATCAAGGCCGGGCCGCTCACGTTAAATCTCCGGGAACATCGCCTCACCTTTAATCAAGAGACGATTCACCTGCCAAAACGCGAATTTGAGCTGTTGTATCAGCTCGCGGCCTTTCCGGGACGCGTGTTCAGTCGCGACGAGCTGATCGAGAACGTGTGGGGGTTAGAGTTTGACGGTGACGACCGGACGATCGACGTCCACATCAAACGGCTCCGTAGCCGCCTACCTGATGAGACGGTCATGATCCGAACCGTCCGGGGCATCGGCTACACGCTCGAGGTGAAGCCATGAGATCGCTCTATTCGCGAATCGTCGTGACCGTGTTCATGATTTTACTCTTGTCGGGTGCCATCGCCCTGCTCGTCAGTAACGTCGCCTATTACACATGGTGGCAGCCATCGTATAGCGCGAAGACTGAACAGATGGCAAGTTCCGCGCGCGGCTACTTTGACAATCATACCGATCAGGACGAGACCGCATTTTATTCGTTGCTCGCTCAAAGCGGCTACCAACTGTTCGTCGTCAAACCTGACGATCGCATCATGCGTTACGGTGGCACGTTCCGGGACGAGACGATCGATGACGAAACGATCGATGCGGTCCGCTCGGGCATCGCCTATGAAGGGATGCGCGATTACCCGTTCCATTTGTTTTTGCTCGGTCTGTTCGATAACGAGGTCATCAATACGTACGGCTTCAACGTCGCAGGGGCTGACGGGGATGATGCCGTCTTCCTACGTCCGGACTTAGGTGCCCAAATTCGTGAGCTTCATCTGTTCGTCGGACTATTTTTCGCCGTTCTGACCGCTTCGGCTTTCATCTTGATCGCCTTGGCGACCACGCTGCTCGTCCGGCCGCTTAAAATCCTCACGGCTGCGACGAGCTCTGTCGCCTCCGGAGAGCGCCCGAGCTCGCTCCCGCTCAATCGTCATGATGAGATCGGTACGCTCGCACGTCGTTTCGCCCACATGGTCGATTCACTCGAAAAGTCAGAAGGTGAACGTCGACGATTCGTCTCGAACGTATCGCACGAATTCCAATCACCGCTCACTTCACTCACAGGCTATGCGAATATTCTGGCCGATCAGTCCACAGGCGAGGCGAAAGAATATGCGACGATCATCCGGAATGAGACGGAACGTCTGTCAGGGTTGACCAAACAGCTGTTGATGCTCGCCCGTCTAGATGAGGCCAACGTGTCTCTCCAGACCGAGGTCGCGATTAGCCGCTCCATCGAAGACGTGATTCGCATGCACGCGTTCGAACTCGATCAAAAAGGAGTCGCCGTCACGACGGATCTCGATGCGTCGCTCGTCGTCACAGGCGACCCCGTCTTGTTGTCGCAAGTTTGGTCCAACTTGTTGTCCAATGCGATTCATGCCTCACATGAGGGCGGGATGATCACGATCCGGGCCTACGAGGAGACACGTCCGACCGTCTCGATCCAAGACGAAGGTGTCGGCATGGACGATGCGACAAAGGCTCGCTTGTTCGAACGCTTCTATAAAGCCGATCTGTCCCGGACGAGTCGCGGCACCGGACTCGGGCTCGCGATCGCGAATGACATCGTCCGCTTGCACGGCGGGGAGCTCCTCGTCACTTCAGAGCTCGGGCGTGGCAGCGTCTTTATCGTTCGCTTGTAGGTTTGTTCATATTCCGTTCATGTTCGTCAGCTATGCTTCCTTCATCGACATGAAGGAGGTTTTTTTATGGAGTTAGGACTGAAAGAAATGTGGCGTCAAAAACGGAGGTTCTCGCTCATTTTTGTGATCACGCTGCTCATCGTCTTGTTGACGACGCTGATCACCGGACTCGCCGATGGGCTCGCTTACGATAACGGTGCGACCGTACGTGAACTTGATACAGACACGTTTCACTTGTCCGCTGACGCGGAAGGTCAATTGACGCGATCGTTCATCGAACAAGCGCCAACGGACGGTTTGACACCCCTTGCCGTCAAACCGCTCACGTTCGTGAACGAGACGAAAGTCGATGCGACCGTTTTCGCCTTGCCGGCCGATTCGTCGGTTGGACCGTCACTCGACCTCGCCGTCGGGGAAGTGCTCGTCGACCCGAGTTTTCTTGAGACATTTGTCGTTGGAGATACGGTCGAAGATTTCACGAGTGGGTATCGCTTCACCATCGCCGGCGTGACGGATGGACGGTTCAGCCACGCCCCGGTCGTCTGGACGACGATGGAGACATGGGCCGCCTATCAACAGGCGGCCGGTGGTCCGACTTACGTGTCTGCTTTACTTGGAGAAGGCGACACGTCCCTCTCCGCGTACACGAAACAAGAAATCATCGAGTCCGTTCCTGGCTATTCGGCCGAACAAGGCACGTTCGATATGATGCGCGGTTTTCTATTAGTAATCGGCGCATTCATCTTGACAGCATTCTTCTATATGGTGACGCTACAAAAGTTGCCAGAGCTCGGGATTTTAAAAGCAATCGGCATTCGGACACGTTCGATCGGCACAGCGCTAGTCAGCCAAGTGTTCGTCACCGTCGTCTTTGCGAGCGGCGTCGCGTCATTGATCACATGGCTGTCGACACGTATCGTCCCAGAAGCGATTCCATTTCAATTTGAGCTTGCGAACGTGATGCTCTTTAGCGCACTCTTCGTCCTCATCTCGCTCCTTGGGACGATCTTGCCACTACAAACACTACGCCGGCTCGACGCAGCTGACGCCTTAGGAGGTCGAATGACATGAAACTGACTGGCATTCATCACGCATATGAACAACCGATTTTGTCTGGGATCGACTTGACCGTCTCTCCTGGTGAGTGCATCGGGATCGTCGGACCGAGCGGTAGCGGGAAGAGTACGCTCCTGCAAATTCTCGGGTTATTGAAACAGCCGGATGCCGGGGCACTCTATCTCGATACGGTCGATGTATTTACACTCGACGAAGAAGCGAGACGGAAGTTACGCCTCAATGAGATCGGGTTCGTCTTTCAAGACGCCCACCTCGTCCCGTATTTGACGGTCATTGAACAACTTGCACTCATTCAGGCGGAAAGTGACACAGACGGCGACGCGAAACAGCTGTTGACAGATTTCGGACTCGGCCATCGATTGAACGAGTTGCCGAATCGTCTCTCCGGCGGCGAACGGCAACGGGTCGCTGTGGCCCGCGCGCTCATCAATGACCCGTTGCTCCTGTTGGCTGATGAACCGACAGCAAGTCTCGATTATACGAACGGCCGCCTCGTTATGGAGCGTCTCGCCGCAGCGGCGCATGAACGGAACAAACGAGTGATCGTCATCACCCACGATGAGCGCATGCTTGATGTGTGCGACCGGGTGCTCCGTCTACGAGACGGTCAGCTCGAAACGCTGTAACATGCTCGCACACTAACGGCTTAATCGGGGGCGCTAGCATGGGGAATCCCCGCTTCTGATCGGGGAGATTGAAAAACTTTAACTGATTATGAGAAGAGGAGCGCCGACCCGGAAGGGATGACGCTCCTCTTCTTTCAGTATCTATGACCGCGTGTTGAAGTGTTCATCAACCCACCCGATGCTTTTCCGGATGACGGATGAGGTCGAGATGATAGGACAACCAGGCGCTGAACGTGATGTGAACGGATAACGTACGCATCACATCGGTGTCAATCTGTTGAATCTTCAGGAGCCTCTCTTCGATATGGTGTGAGACGAGGAAGACGTCGGATAACGCCAGGAGCGCCCGCATCGCCTCATCTGGTTTGACGCCTGCGGTTACCGCGAGCGTATGTAGCGACAGATGAATGCTGCGAGTTGTCCCGGTCAAGTAACATTCGATCAACGCATCGAGCACAGGCGACAAATGTGTGGTCTCGTGCGTCCCCCGGTGATAGATGCTGATCCCCTCTTCGGTCACGTAATCCGTCCGCCCCATTAAACAAGCTTGAATCATCCGATACATCGCTTCACGCGTCACGTCCATCCGCCTCCTTCGTTTCTGCCGTTTCAGCATAATGTCAAACGACTCACGGGGCAAATATCCTTGTTCACACTTCCATAGACAATTCGGTCACATATGCTCGGACATTAGTAACTCGAACGTGAACGAAACGATTCGTTTCGGGTACAATAATGGAGAAGGGAGCGGTTTTATATGCAGAAAAAATGGAAGTACGGTCTCGCGACTTTGTTCACAGGCTATTACGCCGTCAGTTATTACGCGTTCAAGCGGATGACTCGCGGAAAACGTAAGACGCCCGAGATGCTCTTAGCACCCTATACGAAAGAAGATCAATCCTTTTATCACGACGTGCCGTTCGAGCACGTCTCCCTCCGTTCCCGTGACGGCTACCGTCTGTATGGCCGGGTCTATCGGAACAATAATCATAAAAAGTGGGTTGTTTTTGTCCACGGTTATACGGCCTCCCACAGCTTTATGGCACCGCACTTGGCGATGTTCCACCGGCTCGGCTATAACTTGCTTGCGGTCGACTTGCGCTCACACGGAGAGTCGGAAGGGGTGTACGCCTCGTACGGATACCACGAGAAACATGACATCGTCGACTGGGTCGAGTGGTTACGTGACCATGAGACGGTCGATCAAGTCGGGCTCCACGGCGTATCGATGGGTGCCGCGACGATTCTTCAGGCCGGCCCGCTCACTGATGTGGATTTTTTGATTGCCGAGTGCCCGTTCGATGACATGAGGCAACTCATGCGCTACCAATTGAACGTGCTGCATCGCTTACCGGGTGACTTGTTGTTGCCCGGTATCGATTACTTCTTGTGGAGTCGGGCCCGGTTCACGATGCGGCAAGTCCGACCAAAAGCAGCGCTCGCATCAATCACTGCACCGGTGCTGTTCATCCATGGCACGAAAGACGACTTTGTCCCGACCTGGATGTCCGTCGAGATGAACGCACTCAACCGTCAGAACGCGCTCGCACTCATTCACGGTGCCGAGCATACGAATTGCATCTTAAAAGACCAACCTGCCTACGAGAACGCTGTCAGTCAGTTTTTGCGTCGGTGACGTGAATCGGCCCGGCGATCAAGTCGAGCAACGTATGGATGAGGATCAGCGGCCACAACATTCCCATCGCCAAATATAAATAGCCGAACAGGAAACCGACAAGGCCCGTCGTGACAACCCCTTTCGGACCCTGGTACGCATGGGCCAGACCGAACAGCCCGCCCCCGATGATGGCGAGCGTCGCATCCGGGACGTCCGTGTATAAAGAAATCGTATACAAGAGGACGCCGCGGAATATGAACTCTTCGGTCGCCCCGGCCGTGAACGATACTGCGCCCCACGCCCTCGCTTCGTCGGTCGTGCGCGGAAGGAGCAACCGTTCAATCTCAAGCCCGTAAAACGGCCGAAGCTTTGTCCGTAACGCGGCCGACGTCTTGACGAGCAAATAGAACGCGATGAGACCTGAGATGACTATGGTCGAAAAGAAGAAATACTGCCAGGCGCGCCCGTCCCCATCCGGCGGCGCGAACCCGAGACCGACCGCTTCCGGCGGGACTTGGAACAAGAAGACGAGCGCTAGTAAGAGCAGGCTCAGCCCCCATGCCGACTTGATCGTCTCTTCATAGACACGGGTTCTCCCGAGCGCCTCGATCATCGGCTTCACGAGCCGGGCGTTGAATAGTTGTACGATCAATAAATACGCAAGAATAATCGTAAAGACGACCTGTTCAAGCATCTATATCCTCTCCTGTCCTTCCTGTTAGCTATATGCTACACTATTCGGGTATTGTCTAGAAAGCTAGGAGGCGGAATCTTGAAACGAATGATGCTGCGACTGACCGGCGTAATGCTTGTGATCGTGCTGTGCCTCGGCGCAATCGGCTGGTTTGGTCAACATGATAAAGTGAACAACGCCCTCTACCGGGCCTATTACGGTGACCACGGTATCCCGGCGGTCCACCAAGACGTCTACAAGGAAGCCGCGGCCACCTATGACGTCGATTGGCGGCTACTCGCCGCCGTCCACCGTGTCGAGACGATCTTCTCGCACAGTTCATCGATGCGCTCTTCGGTCGGCGCGATCGGACCGTTCCAATTTATGCCGCGGACGTGGCTCGGTTGGCAGTACGATACGGATGACCAAAAAGGTGATGTCCCGGAAGACGAAGTCGATTTGACCGACTTGACGCTGATTGAGCAGTACGGCGGCTTAGGCCGAGACGGGGATGATGACGGCAAGGCCGACCCTCATAGTTTGGTCGACTCGGCCCATGCCGCCGCTTACTATTTGAGCGAGCACGGCGGGCAGACGACTGATTCGGTCGACTCGATTCAAAACGCCATCTTTGAATACAACCGGAGTGACCAGTACGTGTCAGACGTCATGTCCTTTTATGAGCAGTACCAGGACGAGCTGTCGTTACTGCCTGGTGACGCGACGACGACAACGCAGCAGGTCGCCCGGTATACGATCCGGTATCTCGATTGGTTCGCAGGCTGGGCATGACCCGGCACTATTTGGTTAAAGTGAGGAAACAACATGAACACGCATATCGAGGAAGTGACGATTCGAGTCAAATCGATATTTAACGAAGACAAGACAAAGCGTTACATGCGAACGTATGAATTCACCGATGTCGTCGATGGGGTAATTTGTGCCGTCATCATCTATTCTCCACGGATGAGCGATGCGTTCTTATCAGGTACGACATCTCAACGTGCCTACATGCTCATGCGGAACCATTTGGACAAACCGATCCGCGAGATGCGCGTCATCAGTCTCGTCCCGACGCTCGCCATCAATGACAACCTACCCTACGTCGAGTCCCAACTCGACGAAGTGAATTTTCATTACGTGGAAGAGACGCTCGACGAGGTCGAGACGAGCGGCGGCATGATCATCGTCGGTTGGGGCTCACCCGGACGCCTCATGCACCATTCCACACTGTACAAGACGTTATTCGCCGAGCATGAGGCGAGCATGTATTGTATCGGTACGACGTCAAAAGGCGAACCGCAACAAATTCGCATGGCCAACGAAAATACGATACTCGAAGCGTTCAATAACGAATCGATCAAACCGAAATTTAAGATCTTGAAAGAGACAAAACAGGACGACTCGAAATGAGTCGTCCTGTTTTGTCTCTTATTCGTATGTCCGTACCGCGTCATATCCCGGCAAGTTGTCCGAGAGCGTCGACCAATCTGACGCCATCTCCTCATCCGACAGCAGACAACGGTCGAGTTCACGCTCGACAGGCTCACGGTCCATCCGCTGACCGATTAACACGAGCTCGGTCTGTCGATCCCCATACGGCTCGATGTAATCCGTCTCGAGCTCTGGTTCGGCGGCAAACATCTGCTGTCGCTCTACTTCCGGGAGTGTCGCCAACCAGCGGCCGGCGTGTTCGAGCGTCGACGCGTACCCCGCTTGTGAGAACAAGCAGGCGATGTCGCTCCGAGAAGCGATCCATAAAAACCCTTTGGCCCGGACGATTTCTTCCGGGAACTGTTCGATCCACGCGAGCAACCGCTCGGGATGGAACGGACGGCGGCGGCGATAGACGAATGAACTGATGCCGTATTCTTCGGTTTCAGGGGTATGGTCGTCTGTCTCGAGCTCTTGGATCCATCCGGCGGCGTGCATCGCCTGGTCAAAGTCGAACAGGTTCACGTTTAAAATGTCAGACAAACTCACGTTGCCGTATGTGCTTGTCAGTAACCTCGCTGCTGGGTTTAGCGCACGAAGCAGACCCGCAATCTCATTCAGTTCGGCTTCCGTGACCCGGTCCGCCTTGTTGAGGACGATGATGTCGGCAAACTCGACTTGGTCGACGAGTAGATCGACGACTTCACGGACGTCATCCGTGCCGACAGCCTGTTTACGTTCATGCAGCGATTCGCCCGAATTGAAATCTTTTAAAAATCGATATGCGTCGACGACCGTCACCATCGCGTCAACATACACCCGGCTCGTCAAGTCGATACCCAAGGCTTCATCCGCATATGTAAACGTCTGCGCGACCGGGATCGGTTCTGAGATGCCTGACGACTCGATGATGATGCCGTCGAGCTGTCGGTCAGTCGCGATCTCGCTGACCGCCTCGAGTAAATCTTCTCGCAACGTGCAGCAGATGCAACCGTTAGACAGCTCCACCAACTTCTCGTCCGTCCGCGAAAAGCCCGCCCCTTCAATCAATCGCTCATCGATGTTCAGTTCACTCATATCGTTCACGATGACGGCATATTTTTTACCGTCCCGATTGTTCAACATATGATTGAGCAACGTCGTCTTGCCACTTCCCAAATATCCGGACAAGACTGTGATCGGAATTCGTTTCATGATGTATACCACCTTTAAATCGTAATCATTACTTTTTAGATAATGAACGGGATCACGTCCGTTGTCAACAAAAATACACGCTCAAAAGGAGCGTGTTTTCTTGTTGACTAACATGATTGTTATCGCTCGTCCTTCCGGCGCCCATGCTTTCCGCAGGCAATCCCGGAGCCGCATCGCGACTCGCGTCGCTGCTGGGTCTCCGTTGGATTGCTTTCCTGCGGGAGTCGGGGCGCCATCGAACGAGCAACGCAAACGGTCGCCATCTAGCGGCCATATGTCTTTTTCTGAGGCCTCGACGGCCGAAGAAAAAGCTCTGGATATGTTCTTCGTACCGGTTATTCTTCTAACGCTTTCCGTTCTGCCTCAGAGCGAGGATACGTGTTCGCTTGCCAATCGGCCCGGTAAATCGAATCAAGTTGCGTCAATCCGACCTCGTCATCATCCTTATCGGCATCCACACTCGGCGTCTCGTCCCACTTTGGTTCAAGATACGTATGGTCTTCTTTCCGGGCCCGGTCGTCCAATATCTTTTGAATCCCGACCCGAGCCACCGCCGCTAGTGCCAATCCGATTCCCGCTCGCACGAGCAATCGCTTCACCATAGCCTTCCCTCCTTAACGACCAAACCGATAAAGTGGCATCCCTTTCACGTCCGTATCGATCTTGAAGACCGAACCCGCATCCGGATGAGCGGCGAGCGCCTCGTCGTCCATGCCTTCCCGTGCCGTCGTGATTGCCAATTGTTTTAAGTCATCCCCGATAAAACTACACGACGTGACGTTCGGCGCCGGGACGATGACTTCAAGCACTTTTTCACCCGTCTCCGGATTCCACCGCGTGACGCGCCCGCCTGCAAAGTGGGCAATCCATAAAAAGCCGTCTTCATCCGACGTCATGCCGTCCGGGAACCCGTCCTCATTCTTGAAATCAATGACGACCTCACCTTCCCCGAGCGTGCCCGTTTTCAAATCGAACGGGAACTTGCGAACCGTCTCGGTCGGCGTATCGATATGGTAAAACGACGTATGGTCAGGTGACCACGTCAACCCGTTCGATAACGTCAATCCGCTCAACATGACCTCGGTCGTGCCGTCGCGGTTCAAGCGGAACAACGTCGCCTGCTCAGACTCGTCTTTTAAGTGGAGCGTCCCGGCGAAGACACGACCGTACGGGTCGGCTTTCCCATCGTTGAAGCGAAGGACACCTTCCGGGTCATCAAGTTCGACGAGTTTATCGAGTTGTTTCGACGTTTCATCCCACTCATAGATACCATCCTTCAATCCGACGATCACGCCGTCGGTCACTTTAGGGACGACAAACCCGACCTGCTGTCCCATATCAAACGAAGATAATTCATCTTCTTTCTCATCGTACCACCAGAGCGCGTGCCCTTCGATATCGACCCAGTAGAACCGCTTCAGTTCAGCGTCCCAGCAAGGCCCTTCCCCGAGCGTGTTTCTGACTCGAATCCATAACGTAGCGTTTACTGTCTCCATTGAATTGCCTCCACTCTCTGCTTTGATATCAAAAGACTATTCCCTGAGGGGGTAAGGACTATTCATCATTCACAAAAATGTTTAAAGATATTTCTCGTTTGACGCATTATACGCCCGGGCACGATAAAAGCGCTCCGAATCGGTTTCGATTCGGAGCGCTCGTTTATTTGGCGCCTTCGACGTTCATTTGTTTACTGCGTAATTGACCGCATGCCGCATCGATATCGGTCCCGTGCTCGAGACGCACGCCCGTATTGATGCCCCGTTTTTTCAAGACGTCGTAAAACGCCATGATGTCCTCGGTCGTACTCCGTTCGTACTGGATGTGCTCGTTGACCGGGTTGTATGGGATCAAGTTGACGTAAGACTTGTCTTTGATGTCATTGATCAACGCCGCGAGTTCTTCGGCATGTTCTGGCAAGTCGTTCACTTTCGAGAGCAAGATGTACTCGAACGTGATCCGTTTATTCGTCTTCTCGACGTAGTAACGGATCGCCGGCATCAGTTTATCGAGCGGGAACGCCCGGTTGATCTTCATGATTCTCGTCCGCAGCGCATCGTTTGGCGCGTGCAGCGAGAGGGCCAAGTTGATGCGCAGGTCAAGGTCCGCGAACTTGTAGATCTTGTCGGCGAGCCCACTCGTCGAGACGTTGATTTTACGAGGAGCGATCGCGAGACCGCGCTCGTCTTTGACGACACGGAGGAAGTCGACCAAGTTATCAAAGTTATCGAACGGCTCCCCGATTCCCATGACGACGATGTGGCTGACGCGGTCATCTTCACCGACCTCGTCTAAATAGTGTTGGACGGTCATGATCTGTTCGACGACCTCGCCGGCCGTCAAGTCGCGTGTTTTCTTCAAGAGGCCGCTCGCACAGAAACTACAGCCGATGTTGCACCCGACTTGTGTCGTCACACAGACGGAACGTCCATACTTATGGCGCATGAGCACCGTTTCGATATAATGCCCGTCGTGCAGTTTAAGTAAGAATTTGACCGTGCCGTCACCCGCTTCTTGTTTGACGAACAGTTCTTGTGTCGTCAGCGCATAGTTCGCCTCAAGCTGTTCGCGCACTTCGGGACGAACCGCGATCTCGTCGAGCCGTCTGACACGGTCGATGTAAAGCGAGTCCCATATTTGTCTGGCGTGGTAGGCACTGTATCCCCAAGATACGCAAGCGTCCGACAGCTGATCAAATGTCAGCCCATATATAGATGATTTCATTGTAATCTGTCCTTTCTTCAATCCGCATACGTACCATTGTAGCGGACGTGAGCGACAGGTGCAACGTTCTTACATAGGCGGGATCGGACGCGTCACGTGGCGTTCGAACGCGTAGGCGATGCGGATGAGGTCTCGTTCCGCATAGCTCGTACCCGTGAATGACAGCCCGAAAGGTGCCCCGCTCTGTTTGAGCTTGTATGGGATCGTGACCGTCGGGTGCCCTGCCTTCGCCGCCATATCGTAATTCAAGTCGTGTGGCAACGCCAGGGCGTGAAGCGTTTGTTCCATCAATAAACGATCGAGGCCGTCCGTTTTCGCGTGCCGGACGTCGGCTAAGCGTCGCTCTAGGTAGCTCGACTCGGTCAAACGCCCTAATAACTGATTCGCTTTCTCGAACGTAACTTGTCCATGCGGGATCGTTTCCGGGTGACGCTTGTTCCAGTCCATCAAGTCCTTGAGCGTTTCATATGGGAGCGCTGTCGTCGCCAAATACGCCTCAATCCCGAGCTTGAACTCATGGTAGAGGACGTCGCCTTGGTCAAGTCCGTCGTTTGACGGCAGGTCGACTTCGACGAGCTCGACCCCGCTCGCTTTGAGTAACGCCAGCGCTTCTTGATAGAGCGTCTGTTCTTCATCCGACAGTTCCGCCTTCACGAAACCGACGCGCATGCCGACGGCTTGACGCTCGTCGAGACACGTCCGGTACGGTGGACCGGCCGGCAGATGTGTCGTCGCCGGGTCCGAGTCGTCTTCCCCGCACATCGCTTCTAGTGCGAGCACCGCGTCGCGGAGCGTCCGCGCCATCGGACCGGCCGTATCTTGCGACCGCGAAATCGGGATAATCCCACTCCGGCTGATGAGCCCGACCGTCGGTTTGATGCCGACGATGCCGTTATGGACGCTCGGATGGATGATCGACCCGCTCGTCTCGCTGCCGACGGCGAGCATCGTCAAGTTCGCCGCAACGGCAGCCGCCGAGCCAGAGCTCGAACCGCCGACGTCGAGATTGTCACCATACGGATTGAGCGTCTGGCCACCGACCCCGCTCCATCCGTTCGGCATGTCCTCCGTCAAAAAATTGGCCCATTCCGATAAGTTGGTTTTGCCGAGAATGACCGCCCCATGCTCACGGAGGCGGCGGACGAGTTCAGCGTCACGACCCGCAAAGTGATGCTCGAGCGCCACGGCGCCGGCAGTCGTCCTCATGAGTCCCGCCGTCTCGATGTTGTCCTTGAGTAAAACGGGAATACCGAGGAGTGGCAGCCGGTCTCCGCGTCGGTAGGCACGGTCGGCCGCCTCCGCCTCGAACAACGCGTCCGGGTTCACTTGGATGACCGCTTTCAGTTTATCGTTCAAGCTAGCGATCCGTGTCAAATAGTAGGCCGTCACGTCCCGGGCCGTGAACGTCCCTTCTTTATAGCCGCACTGTGCGGTCTCGATGTCTAGTTCAAATAAGTCTTGCATCCAATTCCCTCCTTATAGGCAATGTTATTCGGTATTCGCTGAATGCATCGAATCCCCTTCTTTTTATCGCCATTGGATGTGCAACTTGATACACTAGAAGAAACGTTATTGGAGGTAGCCATGTCCCGCTCTTACATCCTTGTTTTACTGTCCGTGTTCGCCCTGTTCTTTCTACAATTGTTCGGGGATGATTTGCCGTGGGCATTCCCTGCGTCCATCGCCCTCATTATCTTGATTGTTGGTGCCACGCTATTTCAACTTCGGCGCACACCAAATCGTTGACGTTTAAACGAGACAGATGATATGATGCTGTCACCAACTACATATCGATATCTTGAGTGAACGAGAGACCTGGCTCTATGACTTCACAGCAACCTGCTTCGGCAAGGTGCTACTTCCAGCAAGGCATCGCCTTGGACGATATGACAAAACGCTCATGTCGATGACATGGGCGCTTTTTTTGGAATGAACATGAGGGGGATTTTATTTTGGAAAAAGCTACATTCGCAGGCGGTTGTTTTTGGTGCATGGTGACACCGTTCGAGGAACAGCCAGGCATCGAAGGCATCGTATCCGGCTATACGGGCGGACACGTCGACAATCCGACGTATAAAGACGTCAAGACAGGCACGAGCGGTCATTACGAGGTCGTCGAGATCACGTTCGATCCGTCTCAGTTCGCGTATGAGCGCTTGCTCGAACTGTATTGGATTCAGACTGACCCGACCGACGACGGCGGCCAGTTCCAAGACCGCGGGCAACAATATGCGCCCGCCATCTTCTATCATACGGAAGAACAACGCGTGAAAGCAGAACAGAGCCGCGACGCGCTCGCTGCGAGCGGAAAGTTCAAACAACCGATTGTGACGAAAATCTTACCGGCTGACGTCTTTTACCCGGCCGAAGACTATCATCAAGATTATCATAAAAAAAATCCGGCCCACTATAAAGCGGACCGGAAACAATCTGGCCGTGACGAGTTCATCGACCAGACGTGGACAAGCTGACAACGACGGGCCTCATACCCGTCGTTTTTTTAGCTCTTCGCGAGCCCTAACATAAAACCGGCGACCACGATCAGACCGATCCCCATAAACACGAAGACGCGTTCTTTCGACGTCTTTTCTTCTTTTAGCAAGTAAATGCCACCGAGTGTCGCGACGACGACGTTCAGTTGAGACAGTGCGAACGACGTGGCGATGCCGACTTCTCCGCTCGAGACGAACAACCCGAAGTTCCCGA
The DNA here is from genome assembly GCF_004337105.1 of Exiguobacterium sp. SH3S1. Taxonomy (NCBI): domain Bacteria; kingdom Bacillati; phylum Bacillota; class Bacilli; order Caryophanales; genus Exiguobacterium; species Exiguobacterium sp. SH3S1. The sequence goes on from NZ_SJUW01000005.1 coordinate 41,460, forward strand.
TCCCCCAGGCAAGCCCGGCGAAGATGTTCTTGAACGTCTTCGGATCAAACTTTTTCACATCTTTTTCACGAAGACTGAACAAGAGCGCGGCGATGAACATCCCGAGTGACTGCGGTAGGATGGCGGTGATGCCATCGACCTCAAAGTAGTTGGTGAGGACGGCGTACGTCACGTAACCGATGCTCGAAACGAGCAGCACGAGTAGCCCTTTTTTCAAAGCACTACTGCTGTCAGATTCTTTATGTTGTTGATATGACGTCATGACGGCCCCGATGATGATCAAGACGAGGGCCGAGAAGCCGAGCCATAGTTCAGTCGGCGTCTTCCAGTCCCCAAGGACGATGACCCCGAACAGTGATGTCCCGACAAGCTGCATCCCTGTACTGATTGGCATCGCTTTCGAGACGCTCAAAATTTGGAATGACTGGAATTGAAGGTATTGTCCGAGCGCCCAGAACACACCCGATATGAAACCAGTCACGATCGCGAGCGTCGTGAACTCTGGTTTGAAGACGAGCGCGATGACAGTCGCCATTACCATCGCGCCGATCGTCGTGCCGACCAATTGTTGAATCGGCTTGCCGCCGACAATAGATACGATAAGCGGGATACTCCCCCACATGAGTGCGGGCAGTAGCGCCAGCAAAATCATCTCCATATGTTGCACCTGCTTTCTTAATATAACATTCTGTCTGTTCTTCCCGGCTCTAGCGCCCAATAAACTTCAAAAATGATTTTCAAAGTTCTTTCGTTTTTCTTGTTGCCAAATCATTTATTAGAATGATATAATAATTTCCAACGGGGCATTAGCTCAGCTGGGAGAGCGCCACGCTGGCAGCGTGGAGGTCAGCGGTTCGAGCCCGCTATGCTCCATTCCTTAAGTCGGTCCACTGATGTGGACCGACTTTTTTCGTGTCCCCGCCTCGGTTTAAGTCGACACGAACCGGGTAATGATTGTAAGACATCATTTATCTTAAGGGGGACTTCCAATGAACCGAGCCGCTGTCGAAGAGACGATTTTGGCCGTGATCGATTGTATCCGAGCGAGCAATCATTGCTTCTCGAAATGTTTACAAGAAGAAGATCTGCTGATGGTCTCGGAATGCATCCGGTTGACGAAAGAATGCGCCGAAGTCGCCACGCTCACCTTGAACGCGCTCGAAACCGACTCGGCGTTCACAAGACCGATCGCGGCGCTCTGTGCGCAAGTGTGTGATACGTGTGCCGTCGAATGCGGGCGTCACTTGTACGACCATTGCCAACGTTGCTCTGAAGCTTGCTTGCGCTGCGCCGAGGCGTGCCGGCATCTCTCGGCCGCATGATCGCTTTCCCGTCTAACCTTGTGTTAGACTTTTTTTGTACAGATTTTTTGAGAAGAGAGGAACTTTTATGCCACATTCTATTCTAGCCATCGATGTCGAGACGGCCAATCGCGACAGTCGGAGCATCTGCTCTGTCGGTTGGAGTCTACTGACAGACGGTGAAGTCGTCGAGACGAACCAATGGCTCGTCAATCCTGAGGAAGACTTTGACCAAGGCAATATTCGCGTCCACGGGATTCGCCCGAGCGACGTCTGGGACGCCCCAGCATTACCCGAAGTGCTCGAACAGCTCTACCCGATTCTGAACGCCGTCGACGTCGTCATGGCCCATAACGCCGCGTTCGACATGGGCGCGCTCCGAAAAGCGATCGCCAAGTACGACTTGTTCTCTTTCCCGACGATTGAATACGGCTGTACCGTCAAGTTGTCCCGCAAGCTCTATCCGGGGCTACCGAACCATAAGTTGAACACGATGGCCGAGCATTTGAACGTTCCGTTCATCCACCACGATGCCGCCGAGGACGCCCGCGTCTGCGCCCTGCTCATGCGCGATATGATGGTCAAGACCGGGATCGCCGACGTGCGCGAGTTGCACCGCTACACGTCGGTCAAACTCGGAACGCTCGCTTATTGACGAAAGGCCCGACAGCTGTCGGGCCTTTCAGCGTTTGAAGATCCATCTCTTTTGGACGTAGTAACTCAATACGAACAATCCGCTGTCGACGGCGACCTTGAGGATGACCTCGCCGTCCCGAAACACAAGGAACAACACGTAGACGAGACTCGCCGACAGCGCCATCTGCACAGCGACCAACCCAAAGTATTTCAACATCGAGCGCTTCGCTTTCGATTTGAAGACGACTTTCCGGTTGACGTAATAATTGAATAACGAAGACACGATGCGCGCCAAAACCGTCGCCACGATGACATGGACTGATTCGAACCATGGATTCAATAAGAAGATCAACAACGCGTAGACGCCGATGTCCATTAAGAATGAAGCGACTGATGATAGGGAATAGGCCAAAAACATTCGATAAATAAGAATCGAATCGATGACTGGACGAAAATGTGAGGACGCGTTCTCGTCAATGTATACCGTTTCGATCGGTGTTTGATGAATCGGTACTTGCAGTCGTTTCGTGAACGTCAACATGTTCATCTCGAACTCATAGCGGTTGCCCGGAATATCAATCAGTTGCTTGGCGTAGCGGAGCGGAATCGCCCGAAGTCCGGTCTGTGTGTCGTTCAGCCGGAGACCGCTGCCGAGCAACATAACAAATCTCGTCATTTGATTGCCGAACCGGCTCCGGAACGGAATCGCAGGCGACGAGAAATCACGACAGCCCATGATCAGATGATGCGGCCACTTCACCCCTTCATCGTACAGGTTACAGACGTCCGCCGGCAGATGTTGTCCGTCCGCATCGACGGTGATCACGCCGGTCGTCTCAGGATATGCGTCGACGATGTGACGGAGCCCGGTCTTTAGCGCTGCGCCTTTGCCGGCGTTTTGTTCATGCTCGAGCACAGCGGAGACGTCCGCCTTTACGTCATCGAACACGACGCGGCACGTATCGGCACTACCGTCGTTCACGATGATGACATGGACGAACCCTTTGTCTTTCAACTCCCGGACCAGTGTGACGAGCGCCTGGTCAGGGTTATAGGCCGGTATTAACACGACATAGTCGTCTAAACGTTCCACGGCATGCATTTGCATCGCCACCCCTCCTTCTTTCCTCTTATACCCCAGTCAGACGAAAGTGATACCGGGACAAGAAAAAAACGTGATGGCTTTGCGCCATCACGTCAAATCAACGAGCTGATGATTCATCCGGTAAAGATGAGATAGGAAGAAACGGCGTAGACAAAAACGACGAGAACCGAAGGAAGGGCGTATCTGACTTTCGATGTCACGTCTTGTCGAAGCACGCTGTACATGACCAAAATCGATAGGATCGTGATCCCGATGGCCGTGACCAAGTGTGATGCCGACACATCCGCTAAAATCGACCCGTTCTGATAAAATACGTCCGACATGGCGATGATGAGCATGTTGAAGATGTTACTCCCTAGGATCGAGCCGAACGCCAAGTTGACGTTACCGAGTTTCAAGGCGACGAATACCGCGACCGCTTCAGGCAGCGACGTCGACGCCGCAATCAAGAAACTACCGACGAAGCTTGAGCCGAGTCCTGTGACGACAGCGATCTGGTCACCCGTGATCGACAGCGCCGTCCCGGCCGCCATGATGACGAGTGCCGCGATAACGAACCCGACGCCGGCTTGTTTCACTGAAATCGTATCAGTGACACTCGCACCGACTTCTTGCTCGACTTCGCGTTCGGCCGTCGGCTCTTGAGGCCGCTTCCCGATATAGTAAATCCCAATCGCATACAAGACGGCAATTAATATCGCGTCAATGCCAATTCCTAGTACCGTATAATCAATCCGGATCAGAAGCGCGACCATCGTGACGAGCGTCAACATCAATCCGAGACTGGCCGTATATAGGTGGTCTCGACTCGCGTCATTGAACAGCCGCTTTTGACGATAAAATAGATCGAACATCGCCAAAATGAAGATGTTGAACAAGTTCGAACCGAGCATGTTCCCGATGGCGATATCTGGGTTGTTGATCAAGACGGCGGATACGCTCGTCGTCACTTCCGGAAGTGACGTCGCCCCGGCTAACAGGACCGTCCCGACGAGCATCCCGCTCATCGTCGACTTCTCACTGATGACATCAGCGTACGTCGATAATTTGATGGCAGCATACACTGTAATCGCAGCGGCCAAAATAAAGTAAATAAATACCATATAAATTTTTCTCCCCTTTTCATGAATTCAAAAAGACCTTTTTATGGACGCCAAAAAAGCATCCATAAAAAGGTCTTGCGGACTTGGTAAGAAGCTCGATGGACCGAGTGCACATGCACCGTAATGACGACCCATCGACCACGTTCGTGGTCGCTACTCCCCTTCTCATGTTCACGATGAATATAACACGTTCAAGGTCACTTGACAATCATTTCACTTCAACAACGTGATGACGTCCTCAGACCGGAGCGCGGCCCGGTAAGATAATTCGTTGATTGCTTGCAAGACGGGAATTGACAAGTCTTGTCTAAGACCGCTTGCTTGCAGTTGGTCTTTCAGCATCTCGAGCTCGACCTGTTCCGCTTCAGAGCCGTGACGATAGCCTTCCCGCATCGACTCGTTCAACTCGTAAGCAGTTTGACAAAGCGTCGACGACTCTTGGAGCCAATCGTCTTCGTGGAACCCATGCCCGATCACATCGAACAGTTTGTTCAACTTCTCGTCACGGCCTTCTTCGACACCGTAGAACAGCAAATTCAACTCGATCTCAAATTCATCGATCAAACTCGTCGTCTGACTGAAAGGTTGGAGCGCGTGGAGCAGCTCATGATAGTACCAAGACTGATCACGAAGCGGTCGCTTGAACCGTCCCCACACCTGCTTGCCTTCACGCTCAATGTCGAGTCGGATCGAGCGCAGATTATGTAACTTGTCTGCCGCTAGAAGCGCGACTTCATCATACTGGAGCGTGTGCACTTTCTGAATCGTCATCCGCTTACGTTCTTCCCACGAGTGATGCTTCCCCGGTTCCGAGACGGCTTGGACTAACCGGGCGACTTCTCGTCCGAACTCCTGTTCAATCTCCTCGGCCGTCGTCAGCGTGTCTTCTAGTAAGTCATGGAGCAGTCCGGACGCTACGACCGGAATCGGTTGTCGGTCTTCGACGAGCAACATCGAGACGGCGACCGGGTGGGTCACATACGGAATGTTCGTCCCTTTGCGAAACTGCCCGTCATGACGGACGGCCGCAAAGCGTAAAGCCTCTTCGATCAGCTGGTGCACGACGTTTCCCCCTTCAAATTTGTTTACTCACTCCTTCCTGTTATACCCATGACTAGGACTTATCACTCACATCCGCATTTAAAATATAGGGTAATGGTCCTACCGGCAGACTTCATCAAGACTCGTAAATCATTTTCTTTGTCATTCCACCATCGACGACGAGGTTATGTCCGTTCACGAAATCGTTCATCGGATCGATCAAGTACGTAACGGCACGGACGATATCTGTCGTCGTACCGACCCGGCCCGACGGATGTTGACGATGGTCGACGTCTCGCAACGGGTCGTCGGACGTATGGATCCAACCTGGGCTGATCGCGTTCACCGTGACCGGTCGAGCCGCGAGCGAGACGGCCATCGAATTGGTCAATGCGACAATCCCACCTTTTGACGCTCCGTACGCTTCCCAGTCCGGTTCGTTTTGGTGCGCACGCGTCGAAGCGAGATTGATGATGCGTCCATACTCCGCGCCTTTATTTAGCGTCAAAAATGCTTTTGAACAAGCAAACGTCCCGACAAGGTTGACATCGATGACATGTTTAAACGTCTCGACGTCCAACTCTTCGATCGGGGTCTCAAGTGACGACACGCCCCCATTATTGATGAGAATATGCGCGACACCAAAGTCTTGTCCAATCTTCTTGAAAGTGTTGGACACGTCCTCATGGTTGCCTAAATCCATCTGCATGAACGTCACATCACGAAGCAACGGGTCCTCTCCGATGTCGAGTCCGATGACGCGATAAGACTCCGCAAAATGATGCGCGAGCGCGTAACCAATCCCTTGACTGACTCCTGTAATGATCATTGTCTGTTTCATCTTCTATCCCTCCTCGACATCATTTACCCGGAATGTGCTTACTTAAGTCCTGCCGCACGCCAAAGTGCTTGATCGGACGTCGTCGCGACCGTCGCTCCGGCCGCGAGTGCTTGCTCAACTTCGTCAAGCGACGAAATCAAGCCGCCCGCGAACACCGGGATCCCCGTCTGTTCTTTGACGAGCCGGATGTACTTAGGGACGAGTCCCGGCAAGACCTCGATATAATCAGGTTGCGTCCGATTGATTAACCGATAGCTTTTTTCGAGCGAGCTCGAATCAATCAAAAATAGGCGTTGCACCGTCTTGACATGTTTTTGTTTCGCTTTTAGGATCACATTTCCTTTCGTCGAGATGATACCGTACGGTTTATACGACTGACAAATATATTCGGTCGCGAACTCGTCGGCCTTCAATCCTTGGATCAAGTCGAGATGGACGAAGACCTGCTTGCCGTGCGTCTCAAGCAACTGAAAGACCGCATCGAGACGCGATATGTGGATCTCGAGCAAGACGCCGATGGCGAATTCACTTTTTAGAAAAATTTCCACATCTCGCATATCACGAAGCGCGGGCAAAATCGATTGGTTCTCAAACATTTAGCCGCCACACCCTTTCCATTTTCTTTCATTATTCGGACAAAGGCTTTATGAAATCAAGGTTTATGAATTCAATATAGCGGGAAAACGATTACAACTTGTGTGGAGGGGGACTCATCTTATGGTAAACGAAGTCGAGGTAAGGATTGAAACACCGACACCGGAGCAACATCAACAGCTCAGGGTCAAGGCGGGAATGCCAAAGCGTTCAGACAAAGGGACAATCAAAGGACTGGCCAACACGCTATTCGGTGTGTGCTTATATAGAAACGATGAGATGGTCGGCATGGGTCGCGTCGTCGGGGACGGGGGGATGGTATTCCATCTGGCCGATATCGTCGTCGACCCGGATTGCCAAGGCCTTGGGCTCGGGAAGCTGATTATGGAACATTTGATGGACTGGATCTTGAAAGAAGCGGACGAAACGGCCATCATCAGCTTAATTGCCGATATCCCGGCCGACGGGCTGTACAAACATTTCGGTTTTGACTACTCGCGGCCGGAATCGGTCGGCATGGAATATCAGTGGAATCAAGACTAGTCGCCGCGGACGGCGACTAGTCACAAAGGGGTGACGTATGGATTTATTGAATATTATCATTTTACTCGGTTTAGGACTGACCGTCATCTCCGTTCTTAGCCTCATCTTCGAGCGATTTTTCTTCCCGAGTATATTGGCATTTATCGCGATTGGGGTCGCCGTCGGCTTCTTCTGGGATGGGAACGAAGTGTTCAAGGTCGCCGGTGAGATCGGGATCATCTTATTGTTTTTCTTGCTCGGACTGAAGTTCCCGTTAACAGAGCTCGTCAAGCGGATGAAACAAGTGTGGAAAGCAGGCGTTTTAGACATCGCGCTCGCGTTCGGTGTCACCATCGGCATCGCTTTGCTGTTCGGGCTCGATTTTTCGCAAGCTTTCTTGATCGGGGCCGTCCTTTATGCGACGAGCTCGTCCATCTCGGCCCGGTTGCTCGAACGGAACACGGACAAGCACGAAGATATTAAAGAATTCGTGCTCGCCTTGCTCATCTTTGAAGACATCTTCGCACCGCTCATCTTGACCGTCGCTCCGTTCATCATTCAAGACGAACCGATCGCTTTCTCTGACATCGGCAAAGTGTTCGTCGGTTTTCTCGTGTTCGGTGTTTTGTTATTTGTCGGCTCACGCTTCGTCACGAAACAACCGAAGATCGCGAAGCATATGCTACTTCAGGACGATGCGAGCATCGGCTTGATCGGCTTGATCTTGTTCTTCGCGGGCATCGGCATGATATTCGGATTATCGGAGATACTCGGGGCGTTCATCGCCGGAATCATGTTGGCCGGCATTCACGACGTCAGACCGTTAAAACGTCTGACCGTGCCGGTCCGCGACTTATTCTTACCGATTTTTTTCATCTCATTCGGAATCTCAATCAACCTCGAGCAAGGAGTGATCATCAACACTCTCTTCTTTGTGTTGATCGTCTGGGGCGTGCTGTCGAAGTGGATCGTCGGGCGTGTCGGCGGCAGGCTGTACGGCTTGACGCGGATTCAAGCGAACGAGGCCGGTTTCTCGCTCGCACCTCGAGGCGAATTCTCGATTCTTTTCACCGCCCTCTCGAACGGGGCCATCAACTTGTTCGTCGGGTTATACATTTTCGTTTCCGCCATCATCGGCATCGTCTTGTTCCGCTTCTCTGAAAGTTTAGCAGCGAAGATGGAGCAGACGCTCAAAAGAGTCTTGCCCGAGGAAACCGATAGAAAATCTGACCAAACCGATAAAGGAGACTGAAAACTCATGGTTGAAGTTGCATTCGTATGTATTCATAATTCATGCCGCTCTCAAATGGCAGAGGCAATCGGACGCGATGTGCTCGGAGATATCGCCCGCGTCCATTCAGCCGGCACGGAAGATTATCCGGAAGTAAAGCCGCTCGCACTCGAGGCCGTCCGGGAGATCGGTCTTGATCCGTCGGGACAACATCCGAAACGGCTTGACGAGATTCCGGACCGGCTCGACTATTTGATCACGATGGGTTGCGGGGTCGAGTGTCCGTACGTACCGACGACATATCGGGACGACTGGGGGCTCGATGACCCTTCCGGTCAGCCGATCGAAGCGTTCCGGGAGACACGTTCGCAAATCATCACGAAGATGAAGCAGTTGCGCGTACAGATTCTGAACGACCATCCTGAACTTCATCAATAAACGGGCCCTCTTAGGAGGACCCGTTTTTTAGTCGCCGTCAAAACGATGACGCTTTGTTTGACCGTTTCCGCTTCCGCCACACGACGAAAGCGATGATCGCGATGACGAGAAGCGCGTACATCACGTATGAATACACGTCGAGATAGTCTAAGATCGATTCCCAGTTCTCCCCGACCCGAATTCCGATATAAATCAGAATCGAATTCCAGATCAACGTTCCGGCCGTGCTCAACAGCAAAAATTTAAGGAACGGCATGTTCGACATACCAGCCGGCAGTGAGATCAAACTCCGAACGACCGGCATCAGCCGACCAAAAAAGACCATCCAGCCGCCATAGCGGTCAAACCACGCGTCCGCTTTTCGGACGTCATCGATATCGAGTCGAATCCACTTCCCGTGCCGTTTCGTCCACCGTTCGATCTGTTCGACGTCTAAATACACTCCAATCCCATACAACAAGACCGCTCCTAAAATGGCGCCCACTGTCGCCGCCAAGACGACGACCCAGACGATCAAATTTGTTTTGACAGCAAAGAACCCACCGAACAGCAAGACGACCTCTGACGGGATCGGCGGGAACACGTTCTCGATAAAGATCATGAACGCGATGCCGAAATAACCGTATTGTTCAATGATACTGATCATCCAATCTCGCATAAATCCATCGACCTCCAATATGACGTATTATACCCGTCCATGAACGTCGGCAATCGTTCCGACGTGCTAAAATGAATCGACAACGACAAGGAGTTGAACCGACATGGAAGAGACAACACGCTGCCCTTGGTGCGGCACAGACCCGGACTACGTTCGGTATCATGACGAGGAATGGGGCAAGCCGGTTCATGATGACAAAAAACACTTTGAATGTTTGACGCTCGAGAGCGCGCAGGCAGGGCTCAGCTGGATCACCATCTTACGGAAGCGTGAGAACTATCGGCGCGCGTATGCCGATTTCGATGTCACGCGCGTCGCCGACTATACTGATGTCGACGTCGAACGGCTGCTGTCAAACGATGGCATCGTCCGTAATCGCCGCAAGATTGAAGCGTCGATCAACAACGCCAAACGATTTCTCGAGATCCAGCACGAGTTCGGTACATTCGATGCGTACATCTGGTCGTTCGTCGACGGGAGCGTCATCAACAACGACTGGACGTCGGTCGAAGAGGTTCCGGCGACGACGGAGCTATCGCATCGCTTGAGCACAGACTTGAAACGACGCGGCTTTAAATTTCTCGGCCCGACGACCGTTTACGCCCATCTGCAAGCGACCGGTCTCGTCAACGACCATCTGATCAACTGCCCCGCTAAATGATTTTTTGTTATTTTAGTCAATGACGAAAAATAAACGTGCAGCCGATTCAATTTTGTGACAAAATCTTGTCAAGGTATAAGATATAGATTTTGAAAACGTTTTCACAACTGAATGAGGGGGCTGTTACATGAACGGGATTTTAGTTTCCATAACGATTTACATGGTGCTCATGGTCGTACTCGGCGTCGTCGCCTATCGCCGGACAGAGAGCATCGGCGACTATATGCTCGGAGGACGAGGGCTCGGTCCAGGCGTCGCCGCCTTGTCGGCCGGGGCATCTGACATGAGCGGTTGGCTACTGATGGGCTTGCCGGGCGCCATGTTCGCGACCGGCCTCTCGAGTGGGTGGATCGTCATCGGGTTGACGATCGGCGCCTACTTGAACTGGCTCCTCGTCGCCCCGCGTTTACGCACGTATTCATATTTGTCGGAGGATGCGATCACGATCCCAGACTTCTTCGAGAAGCGGTTCAAAGATTCTCGGGGCACACTGCGGACGTTCTCAGCCGCCGTCACCTTGATTTTCTTCACACTGTACGCGACGAGCGGCTTCGTGGCCGGCGGCCGGTTGTTCAACGCCGTCTTCGGCATCGAATTTGTGACGGGCGTCTTGATTTTAGCGTCGATCATCATCCTCTATACGTTCATCGGCGGGTTCCTCGCTGTCAGTTGGACGGACTTCGTCCAAGGACTGATCATGTTGTTCGCGCTCATTTTCGTCCCGGCGATCGCGATCACGGCGACCGATGGCGTCTCGAACGCGCTCCAAACGATCGGTGATATCGATTCGGCGCTGCTCGATCCGTGGACGGGCCAATCGTTCATCGGGATCGTGTCTTTATTCGCCTGGGGGCTCGGTTACTTCGGACAACCACATATCATCGTCCGCTTTATGGCCATCAAAAAATTACAAGATATTAAGACGGCCCGCCGGATCGGCATCTCGTGGATGCTCTTCACCGTCGTCGGGGCGATGGCGACCGGATTGATCGGTCTCGCCTACTACACGCAGCAAGGACTTGAGATCGACAATCCAGAAAATATTTTCATCAATCTATCAGACCTATTATTCATCGACTTGATCACGGGCGTGTTACTCGCGGCACTGCTTGCCGCCATCATGTCGACCATCTCGTCGCAGTTGCTCGTCTCGTCTAGTGCGGCGACGACCGATTTCTATCAGAAGTTTTTCCGCAAACAGGCAGGTGACCGTGAACTCGTCATGGTCGGCCGGATCACCGTCATTCTCGTCTCGGTCGTCTCGATTTGGCTCGCCTTCGGTGCCGATGATACGATCTTGAACCTCGTCGGCTACGCTTGGGCCGGTTTTGGTTCCTCGTTCGGTCCGCTCATCTTGTTCAGCTTGTTTTGGAAGCGGACGACGCGCCAAGGCGCACTCGCCGGCATGTTGACGGGCGCGTTCATCGTCATCGTCTGGAAGAACTTCGCCAGCGACTGGTTCGGGACCGTCGGTGAACTGTATGAGATGGTTCCAGCGTTCTTCTTATCGGCGCTTGCCATCTATGTCGTTAGCTTGATGACACCGCCACCGAGCACGACAATCACGAACGAGTTTGAACAGATGGAGCACATATTGAAAAAAGAAGGCATCTGAACCGCACAAAGTACCGGGATCCACTACCCCGGTACTTTTTTGTCTGTCGTGACAAAAGGAGATTTAGCGCTTTTGCCGAACTCCTCTATATACACATTCGATTTTAAACGAAAGGAAGTGACCACTCACTTGAAACGAGTGATCTTGCTAAAACAACCTGCCCTACTTTTGTCCCTCCTTTTCCTGTTCGGCTGCACCTCAGCCGATGTCGAAACTACGCAACCCGAGCAAACTGAGAATCCGCCGGTCGAGACGGAACAACCGCTTGAGACCGTGCCCGAAGAACCGGAACCGGTCGTGACGACGACGTCCATTTACGCGATCGGCGATATTTTATTGCACGACTCCGTCTACAACGCCGCCAAGAGCGGTGACGGCTATGACTTCACCCCCGCGTTTGAAAAAGTTGCGCCCGCTTTGGCCGAGGCCGACATTACCGTTGCCAACCAAGAGAGCATGATCGGCGGCAGTGACATCGGGTTGTCGAGTTACCCCGCCTTCAATAGCCCCTACGAGATCGGTGATGCGTTGCAAGAAGCAGGCATCGACCTCGTGACGACAGCGAACAATCACACGCTCGACCGCGGCGTGAAAGCGATTGAGAATTCAATCGCCTACTGGAACTCAATTGATATGCCGTATACCGGTTCGTTCTTATCCGAAGCAGATAAAGCCAACGTCCGGACGCTGACCGCGAACGACATCTCGTTTGCGTTCCTCGCCTACACGTATGGGACGAACGGTGTCGTACCGAAGCAGCCGTATCACGTCAATTACATTGACGTCGAAGCGATGAAACGAGACATCGAGGCAGCCGAACAAACCGCCGAGCTGACCGTCGTCGCACTCCACTTCGGGAATGAGTACGAGCCGCTCCCGAACGAATCGCAAGAAACACTCGTCCAACAACTGTCCGATTTTGGTGTCGATATCATCATCGGCCATCATCCGCACGTCCTGCAGCCGACGGCCTGGGTCGACGGCGCTGCAGGCAATCGAACGTTCGTCGCCTACTCACTCGGAAACTTCTTGTCTGGCCAGCAAGGCGATGAGCGGAATACGGGCGGCATCGTCGGTATCGACATCGTCAAGACGACCATCGACGGCGAATCGACGTTTGAGCTCACGAACCCGATGTTCTATCCGACGTTCACACGGCAATCGAGCGCGGGCCATTTCGAGGTCGTCCCTCTCCAGTCCGCCAAACCTGAGCTATTCAACGAGACGAGCGAGCATATGAAACAATGGATGCCAGAACTCGAGATCATTCAGTGACGAACCACTTTTCATAAGTGGTTCTTTTTTTTTTAGGAAAACCATTGCTTTCCACCCCAGCATCCTTTAATGTAAGTTGTATATTTATAAAAACAGATGAATAATTATGTATAAGGGGTGCAACGAAATGAAACAAAAACTCGTATTAGCTTATTCAGGTGGATTGGATACTTCGGTCGCCATCAAATGGTTGAACGAACAAGGGTATGACGTCATCGCTTGTTGTTTGAACGTCGGGGAAGGCAAAAATTTGGAGCATATCCAACAGAAAGCGCTCAAGGTCGGCGCCGTCAAATCAGTCGTCATCGATGCCGTTGATGAGTTCGTCAATGACTTCGCCCGTTACTCGATGCAGGCTCACACGATGTACGAAGGTGTCTATCCGCTCGTCTCCGCCTTATCACGGCCGCTCATCTCGAAAAAGCTAGTCGAGGTCGCACAAGCCGAAGGAGCCGTCGCTGTCGCTCACGGCTGTACCGGCAAAGGCAACGATCAAGTCCGGTTCGAAGTATCGATCCACGCGCTCGACCCGTCGCTCGAGATCATCGCACCGGTCCGGGAATGGAAATGGTCGCGGGAAGAAGAGATCGCCTACGCCGCCAAACACGATATCCCGATTCCGATCGTGCAAGCAGAACCGTTCTCGATCGACCAAAATATTTGGGGTCGTGCCGTCGAGTGTGGCATCCTCGAAGACCCGTGGGCCGCTCCGCCAGCAAGCGCCTATGAATTGACGGCGCCGCTCGAGGATACGCCGCATGAACCGACGTACGTCGAGATCGAATTCAAACAAGGCGTCCCGGTCGCCCTCGATGGGAAACCAGCGACGTTCACGTCGATCCTTGAACAATTGAACATCGCCGCCGGCGCCCACGGGATTGGCAAGATCGATCATATCGAGAACCGGGTCGTCGGTATCAAGTCGCGTGAAGTGTATGAGGCACCTGGGGCGATGACGTTGATCACGGCACACCACGCGCTCGAGGCGTTGACGCTCGTTCGTGAAGTCGCCCATTTCAAGCCGATCGTCGAACAAAAATTGACCGAGACGATCTATAATGGCCTGTGGTATTCACCGCTCACGAAAGCACTCCTCGCTTTCATCGATGAGACACAACAGACGGTGACCGGAACGGTGCGGATGAAACTGTTCAAAGGTCAAGCCATCGTCGACGGACGGAAGTCGCCAATCTCGCTCTATGATGAACAACTTGCCACGTACACGTCAGCCGATACGTTCGACCAACAGGCTGCCGTCGGCTTCATCAAACTTTGGGGCCTACCGACAAAAGTCCAGGCCGAAGTGTTAGCCGAGAAAGGATTGATGCCCCATGAGTAAACTATGGGGGGGACGGTTCGAGCAGACAGCGAGCGAATGGGTCGACGAGTTCGGTGCCTCGATCCATTTCGACGCCCAGCTCGTGCTAGAAGATATCGAAGGGAGCATCGCCCATGTGACGATGCTCGGGGACCAGCACATTTTAACCGCTGACGAGTCCGAACAGATCATCGGCGGTCTGAACACCCTCGCTGAGAAAGCACAAGCCGGCGAGCTGTCGTTCAGCGTGTTCCATGAAGACATCCACATGAACCTCGAGTCGTTACTTCGCGAGGAAATCGGTCCGGTCGCCGGGAAGATGCATACGGCGCGCAGTCGAAACGACCAAGTCGCGACCGACATGCACCTATATTTGAAGCGTCGCGTCGGTGAGACGATCGAAGGCATTGAAGCACTACAGACGGCGCTCTATAACCATGCGGCAAACAACGTCGAGACGATCATGCCTGGCTACACGCACTTGCAACGGGCGCAACCGGTCTCGCTCGCCCACCATTTGCTCGCTTATTTTTGGATGCTCGACCGTGACAAGGAACGCTTCAGTGACAGTTTGAAACGGATCGATATGAGTCCGCTCGGTGCCGGCGCGCTCGCCGGGACGACGTTCCCGATCGACCGCCATCGGTCGGCCGAGCTGCTCGGTTTCAGCCGGGTCTATCCGAACAGCCTCGACGCCGTCAGCGACCGTGATTTCATTTTAGAATATTTGTCGAACGCGTCACTCCTGATGATGCACTTGTCCCGGTTTTGTGAGGAACTGATTTTGTGGAGCAGCGAAGAATTTAAATTCATCACGATCTCAGACGTGTTCTCGACTGGTTCGAGCATGATGCCGCAAAAGAAAAACCCCGACATGGCCGAGCTCGTCCGCGGCAAATCGGGTCGCGTCATCGGTAACCTGATGGGTCTACTCACGATCATGAAAGGTCTGCCGCTCGCTTACAACAAGGACTTGCAAGAAGATAAGGAAGGTATGTTCGACACGGTCAAGACACTTCAAGGTAGTTTGAGCATCATGACCGGCATGATTCAAGACATGACGTTCCACGCCGAGACGATGAAACAAGCGACCGAGCGCGATTTTTCGAACGCGACCGAGCTCGCCGACTACTTGACCGCGAAAGGACTGGCGTTCCGCGAGGCCCACGAAGTGACGGGTACGCTCGTCCGCTACTGTATCGAGCAGCGCCTCTACTTGTCAGAGCTTCCTTTAGAGACGTATCAAACCCACTCCACTTTGATCGGGACTGACGTCTACGAGGCACTCTCACCGGTCACGGCCGTCAAACGCCGGAATAGCTACGGCGGGACCGGCTTCGATGCGGTACGGACGCAACTTACGGAAGCGGCCACCAAACTTCATCAACCAACGAGTTGACACGAAAGCACCTGGCCACTCATGACCAGGTGCTCATTTTATGCTTGCCAACGTAAATCACTAGATGTTAACCTATATATAGTCAACGTTAACAGAAAAGAGGTTTACATATGAAGATTCATGATTTGACACAAGTGGCCATCGGTGCCGCATTGCTGGCTAGTATCGGTTCTGTCGCCATCCCGATTGGACCCGTCCCGATCACGCTGCAAATGCTCGGCATCATGACGATCGGCGCCATTCTCGGTGCGAAAAAAGGCGGACTCGCCGTCGTCGTCTATCTACTTCTCGGAATGATCGGTCTCCCGGTGCTCAGCGGTTCCGGCGGCTTGGCCCCGTTCGTCGGCCCGACGGTCGGTTATTTGATCGCGTTCCCGCTTGCCGCTTACTTGATCGGGTGGTTGTCAGAACGATATCGCTCTTTCCCCGCCCTTATCGCCTACAACCTGTTGATCGGTCTCGGCTTCGTCTATCTCATCGGCAGCCTCGGCCTCCAAGCCGTATTCGGTCTATCGTTTATCGATGCGCTTAAAGTGAACATCCCGTTCATCTTCGGCGACGTCATTAAAGCGGTGCTCGCCGCAGCCATCGCCGTCAAAGTCTCGGCAAATTCGCAAGTCCGACATTTACTTGCTTCGTGAGTGTTCAAACGTTTCGCCTTCTCCCTTATGTGGAACTTATATAGTATGGAAGGGGGGTGTCCTTATGAGCGATTCAACGTTTAAAAAACGCTTGATGAAAGCGACCCATCTCCATCGCTCCACAAAAGGACCAAAGCGCGGCAAAGATGAATCGCGTCATGAGAAACGCGACACAGAGGCGTTCGAACGACGACTCCGTGAAGCGAAGAGCAAAGTCGGCGAAATCCAAGAGAACATTGATCATATTTCTAGACGCTAAAACCCCGTCCACGGACGGGGTTTTGTTGTCATTTCTTTCGTCGCGGCCGGATGAACAGTGCGACGATGAACGAAAGCGCCAGGACGACGAGCAGTCCGAGAGAGATGTCATTGAAGCCGAGCAAGTTGAGGGCGACGCTGATGGCGACGGCGACGTAAAATCCGCCGAGCGCTTTCTTGACGAGCTGCGAACTGAACCGCTGCAACTGCTTCGCACCGATCGGCGAACCGATCATCGCACCGGCAATAAGCGCCAAACCGTGCCAATAGTTCGTATCGGCACCGGCGACCGCGTAATTGATCACGCCCGAGACGACGATGAGGAACGCCGCGGCGATACTCGTCCCGACGGCCCGTTTCATCTCGGTGTTGAGCAGCTTGACTTGGAGCGGGGTCAACACGAACCCGCCGCTGACGCCCATGAGTGACGAGATGAATCCGCCGAACAGACCGATAAAACCGAGTCGTGGCACCGATTCCGATCCGATACTTCCCTCCTCATGTTGCTTCGAACGGAAAAACGAGACGGCGAAGTATGTGAGTAGCGCGATGTAGGCGAGCGAGATGACCGGCTTCGCACCGTCGAGCGTCTCTAAGTAAAAGACGAGCGGCGTCGCCACCCACGTCCCGACGACCCCGAACGCTCCAATCAAGAGGGCGTGTTTTGGATTGACGTTCTTCAGTTTGAGATGTGAAATCGTCCCGGCCGTCGTCGACCCGAGCGTCAGCATCAAGCTGAGCGCGATGGCCGCACTCGCTTCATATCCGAAGACGAGTAAGAGCGGCGTGAGTAAGATACCGCCTCCGATGCCGAAGAATCCGCTCAAAATCCCGATGAGCGTACCGAGCAGTAGAAACGATAGTAATGCCATTACATCCATGGTAGTCCCTTCCTTCTTTCCTTTTCATAACTAATCATATCAAAAAAGGAGCGCTTCATGCGCCCCTAGAATTAACTTTGAATCGATTACGGATACAAGTCTTCATCCTGTAAGTAACCAATATACAAGTCCTGAAGATATCCTTCCGTATCGACATCATCGAGTAATAATGTCGCTTCAATGTCTGATCCATTCAATCCCGAGCTACCGTCAATCAATCCGAAGATGTGTGAGACCGTGTCCACCATCACGACTTCAATCATATGCATCATCAACCGTTGTTGCTCTGCATTCATCTGTTGATACATGTGAATCGCTTGACTGTATAAATCATCATCTGAAGAAGATAGTTCTTCTTCGTACATTTCCTTATACATGTGAAGACCTTCCTGCACGACAGTCTCATACACAGCCTTCACGAATAGTTCAGTCTTTTCACTCATCTGTACATCTTCCCCTCTTACACCTCGAATATCGAAGCGCGTATTCCTCTCATATCGTCCATCATGCTTCAGCAATCACTTTTCTTAACAATACCGTTCACGTGCCTCAGCCCGTCGCTTAACGTATTGGAGGTCATCGACAGCATGCATTAGTCTGAAATAAGTTCCATTCTCATCTGCTTCAGTCTCATCCCAGTCAAAAGCATAAATCGCTTTATGATTCACTTATGGCAAAAACGGCGGAGGCAATATTTCAGTCATCTCTTGCTCCAACTGTCTATAGAACTGTTCCATCTCCTCTTTCGGGAAGAAGAATGCATCCACCCGCTTCGGTCCAATCCTGGCCCAGAACGTCCATTTATACAAGTCGTCCGCTTTACGTTCAATCCTCAATACGAAATACGGTTCAATCGGATCGAGTAAACACTTGTCCGAGGTGCCATCTAACAATTTCCTCATATGAAACAAAAGATCTTGGAACTCCGATTTGAGGAGCAACGAGCCATAAAACTTGAAGATGAATAGCTGTTCTACCTCGATCGTGAACAAGGAAGCGATGAACACGTCTTCCCCTTTTTCTGAATACTTTCTTGGGAACAGTTCAATCGTTACGTCCTCATGTTGAATCTTCGCCATATGCCACTCCAATCGGTTTCACTTTACCTATCGACACCGCGCCAATGACCGTTCTTACGACAAGAGTCCAGGTTTCGCTGGACTCTTTTGATTACAGTACCCGCTCTAAAAAGTCGAACAGTTTTTGACGGTACTCCGTCTGGAATGATTCGTGTGACGCCACGTGTCCGTCACTGTCGGTCACCCAGAGCTCGATCCCGTCATTTTTCTCCACCAACTGCTCACTTTCAGACACTGGGATGGCGTCGTCGCCTTTCCCGTGAATGAGCAGGATCGGGGCCTCAATTTGAGCGACATCGTCAATCGGCTTCACGATATCCGCGTCAAGGCCAGTGAACCACGGCGTCACGGTCATGATGACCGGTGTGAACGGGAAGTTCGGCAAATCGCTCCATATCGGCAGATTCGTCTCGAGATAACCGCGAAGATCGCTAAACGGACTGTCGGCGATGACGGCCGCGACGGCCGTCTCATCGGCTGTCGCGAGTGCCGTCGCCGCTCCCATCGATACGCCGTATAGGACGATCGGTCCATCCGTTCGCTCATTCGCAAAATCGATGGCCGCCATCAGGTCCGTCTGTTCTTTCGCCCCGACCGTCACGCGATCTCCTTCCGAGATGCCCGAGCCACGAAAATCAAACGTCAAAAACTGGTAGCCTTGCTCATGGAACTCAGGGATGAGTTCTTTCAGCGGCAAGTCGGACTGCTCGCGGTTTTTCCCATAACCGTGGGCGAAGACGATCGTCGCCCGTGGCGTCGGATGAGGGATCCACCAACCGTACAGGTCGCTGTCGTCCTCTGCCTGGATCGTCACGTTCTCATATTTGATGCCGAGCGCCTTTGGCGTGAACGTCAACGTCTCCCGCACCGGCGACGTCAATTGGTCGCCGATATGGGCCGAGATGCCGACGACGGCCAACATGGCGACGATCACCACGACACTTACCGCAATTCCTATATATTTTCCCCATCGACTCATCGCCCGACTCTCCTTCATCTTCAAAATATTGCCCGATCGTTTCATCGGAGCCAGCTCCGTAACGCGATCAAGGCGTGTTGCACCGGCTCCCATGTCGACGCCGGGATCAAGTAACACGTTGCTTCATGGATCACGAACGTCTTGACGTCCGCCCGCTTGACGATGTTCTCCCCGATGGCACCGAACGGGTCGCTGTTGACGTCCGTATGTTCGAACGTCTTCCACACCCGCTCGCCATTCTCGTATAAGGCGCAACCGAACTGCTTCACCGGTCCGTCGATCCCATATTCGGCATAATGCCATAACGTCGTCGCATCGAGCGGCGACCCGAGATGGAGGATACGAGCGTCTCGTTCGATCATTTTTTCGATCGGTGACCCTGGTCCGAATCCGATATCGGTCGTGTGATTCGCGACCAGTTGCTCGGCGTCACGACCCCAGGCCGCGACCGACCACATCGGATGCTCGCTCCGGTGTACGTCCGGATACGTCCGGAACAGCTCGGGGACGCGGCCCATGCCGCGAGTCGCCGTTTTCCGTTGATCAAAAGCAGGCATCTCGGCTCGGATTTCGTCCCACCACTCGCTTGGGACGGGCGGCGCCTCCCATTCGGCCGGGTCCGAGTTGTCCCCACTTTGAGTCGCCATCATGATGAGCCCGGTCGGCCCGACGACGTCTTGTAACGCTTCGATCACCGCCTCCGGTCCGCCGCAAACCCACCCGAGCTTGGATAACGAGCTGTGCACGAATAATGATTCCCCCGACTTGATGCCGCTCTCGCGCAACCGGGCGACCAAACTTGATCTTGTTTCCATATGTTTCATCGGTTTCACTCCACAACGAGCTGGATCGTCGACCCGCTTCTTGATTTTTTCACTTCGATCCGCGCATCGACGCGGTCTTTCAACTCTTGGACGTGGCTGATGACACCGACGAGACGTCCGCTCGACTGCAGCGACATCAACAGTTCGATCGCCTGGTCGAGCGATTCGGCGTCGAGCGTCCCGAATCCTTCGTCGATGAGCATCGTCTCGAGGCTGACACCACCGCTCAGTTGCTGGACGACCTCGGCCAACCCGAGCGCGAGGGCGAGCGAGGCTTTGAACCCTTCCCCGCCCGACAAGTTTTGGACGCGCCGGGATTGTCCCGTATAGGCGTCAAAGACCAATAGTTCGAGTCCAGATTTTGCGTTCCCTTTCGCCGTCTCGACTTTTCGCTCGAGTTGGAACTGCCCACTCGTCATCAGATCAAGATGAATGTTGGCCGCATGTAAAATCTGATCGAAGAACGCGGTCTGCACATACGTCTCGAACGTCAGTTTCTGTGGGTTCAAACCACGACCCGTGTCGGCGATCAGTTTGACCGTCTCGAGATTGCGTTGCTCGTCTGCGGTCTGGTCTCGAAGCCGGTCCCATTCCGAAATGACATGGCGATGGCGCTTCAATTGGCTGTCCGCAGTGACGAGTTGTTCCGCCAATGCGTCGAGACTTGCCTGCGCTGTCGTCAGTCGGTCGTTTAACAGAACGAGATCCGGTTTGACCGCATCACCGATCTTGTCGGTCAATGCGTTGAAGCCATGTTCGAGGCGGATCCCGTCTGCCTGTTCTTCCGCGAGTTGTTCTTGCAACGACGACACCGTGTCGATCTGTTCGACGTGTGTCAAAAAGACGTCACGGCTCAATTCGTTTTTCGCTAGCGACTTCTCGAGCTCGGTCTCGGTCTGGTCAAAACGTTTCTGCTCGAGGTCGAGCCGTTCGTTCAGAAGCCGCAAACGTTCTGCTTCGGTCCACTTCAAGCGTGTCACGTCCTCGAGTTCGCGTTCATACTGCGCGATAACTTGCTGCAGCCGGTCGAGCCGCGTCGATTGCGCGTCACGTTCGGCTTGCAGTTGTTGAAGCGAGGCCGCATCCGGTTGCCGCATCACTTGCAGCCGTTCTTGGACGGCTTGCAACCGCTCGAGCAATTGCTGCCGTCGCTCCGTCAGTTCGCGTTTCTCTTTCTCTAATCGTTTTAGTTCTGTCATGACCGTGCGGTACGTACGTTCCGCTTGAGCACGCGCCCGCTCTTCATCTCGAAGCGAACGGATGAGTCGCTCTTGCAGAGCGGTCGCCTCTTGAACCGACCCGGACAAGTCGAGTGCCTGTCTTGACGATTCGAGTTCGCCTCGGACTTCTTCGGCCTGTTGCTTCAACGCCCGGTAGTCCGCTCTCGCCTCGTGCAAGGCCGCCTCATATTGTTTCAGCATCTCCGTCGCGGCGACGAGCTCGCCTTGGTCACTCGTCACCTCGTGCGACGCGACCGTCCCATGTGTCCGCGATCCACATACGGGACAAGGCTCACCGTCGACGAGCGTCACACTGAGCTTCTGTGCCCATAACGCCTGCTCTTCATGCATGAACTGCTCGACGATATCCGACTGGGCCTTGTGACGCCGTTGCGCTTCCTTGCCGTTGCGCTCACACGATGCGAGCCGCTCCGTTACAGCTTGAAATCTTGCTTCGAGTTGCGTGTGTGCCGTGAGCCGGTCATACTTTCGTTCAGCTTCGACGAGACGGTTCGGTGTCGTTTCCTGTGCGAGCTCTGCTGACAACACCTCTTCCTGCCGTCTCAGTTCGGTTAAACGAGAATCGTCCTTGAAGACAGCGAGTTGGTCGGTCAAGCGTTTCAACTCGTCTCGCTCTGTCACGGCGGTCTGCCATTCGTCAACGAACGGAAGCATGTCATCGATGGCTTTCAGACGGGCGGTGATCGTCTCGACTTCTTGCTTCGAAGTCGCGATGCGCTCCGTCTTGGCGTGGAGCTCGTCTAGTTTGCTCGCGTATTGTGTCAACCGTGTTTGAACACCGTCGATGTCATGATTTAGCCGTTCGATATCTTGTCGATTCGCCAAGTAGCGATCGTATAACGGCCGGACACGGCTTGACGCCTCCAACCGTTCAATCAATCGGCGGCGCTCCATCCGATCGGCTTCACCCGATTTGTAGCGTTCAAGGGCGCGTGCCTGCTCGTCACGTTCGACGAACAAACGGACGAGCGCGTTCGCCTGTTCGAGTTCGCTCCGTATCGCATCGACCCGTTTCGATTGTACGTCCCGTTCGCCTCGTAACGACTCGGTCGCCGTCAGCAGGCGCTCTTCTCTGGCCTCGAGCCAGTCCTGAATCTCCGGCAAGTTACGCTCGGCGACGGTTTCGATGTCATCGTCTTCAAGTTCAAGCAGCTTCAAGCGTGTCGTCTCGGTCGCCCACTCGACTTGTTTCCGATACTTGCCATACCGCTCGACCCAATTCTCTTGAAACGCTCGATACGCCTCGGTCTTAAAGATCGACTGGAGGATCTGTTGTTTCTTCATCGAGTCCGAGTCGAGTAGTTGGCGGAACTGGTTTTGCGGGAGCAGCAGGATTTGGCTGAACTGCTCATAATCAAGTTGCAGCAACGATTCGATCTGCTGCTCGACATCCCCGACTTTCGTCGCCAGCGGTTTCCAGCTGTCCGCCCATTCATAGAGGACCGCCTCATGCGGGATCGGTGTCTTATTTTTCGGGTGCGGTTGTTGGGGCTGGCGGACGATCCGGTACCGTTCCTCACGAATCGTGAACGAGAAATCAATCTCCGTCTTTCGTTCCGGTTCGGCGTATTGGCTTCTAAAATCGCTGGCGTTCCGGAGGGCACCGCTCGCCCGTCCATACAAGGCGAACGTCATCGCATCAAAAATCGTCGTCTTGCCGGCGCCGGTTCGTCCACTGATGACGAACATCGAGCGCCCTTCAAGCTGTGTGAAGTCGATCTGTTCTGTCTCGGCGTAAGGACCGAATGCGGTGATCGTCAATCGTTCAGGTCTCATATCGGTCCATCTCCTTCCACGAATCGTCGTACCGTCTCATCGGCGTCTCGGCCATGGACAGCTTTATAGAACTCCATATAGACGTCCTCGATTGACTGCCGTTCGAGCGTCTCACGCTCGAAGCGGGACGTCTCGTCTTGGCGGCGCAACAGTTCAAGCTCGAGATGCAAGATGTTCGGATAGACGGTCCGCAGTTTCGCCATCGGGTCGAATAAGGCAGACTCGTCGGTCAAGACGATTTTCAAGTAATCATCCGTTTTCTCGTCTTGATAGAACACCGGATCGAGTAGTTCATTCAACGTGCCCGTCAAGATGCGCAAGTCGCGTCTTGCTTGAAGCGGACGACGTCGGCGCGTCCATCCTCCGTCCCATTCGATGACGTCGACCGATTTCACGTGGTTCGCCTCAGAGAATGAATATTTCATGAGCGAACCGCTATAGGCGATCTTGTCGTCGCGGAGCGCGTCGCGGTTATGGAGATGGCCGAGCGCCGTATAACCGAACGGTTCGTATAGTCCTTTGGCGACTTGTCCGGCCGTGCCGACCGACAGTTGCCGCTCAGAGTCGGTCTCGAGACCGCCGGCGACGAAGCTGTGGCCGACCCCGACCGCTCGGGCATCGATGGAACCGAACGATTCGACGACGGCCGTGAGCGCGTCGTGATGGGTCCGGATCGTCTCGTCTTGCAGCGTGTAGCGGATCCGGGCCGGTTCTAAAAACGGCATCAAGTAAAACGGGATGCCCGCGACGATGATCGGTCCCGCACCCGGCTCATACTTCCCGACGATATGGAGCCCGACTTTCGTCAACAGTTTCGAACTATATTGGAGCCGTTCGGCCGAATCGTGGTTGCCGGCGATTGCGAGCACGGGGATGTTCCGCTCGAGCACGAGCGCTTGCCACATCTCGTCAAGCAAATCGACTGCTTCAACCGGGGGAACGGACCGGTCGTATAGGTCTCCCGCGACGACGATTGCGTCCGGCTTCTCCTCGTCGACAATCTGTAAAAACGATTCAAATAAAATGATGCGTTGATCTTCTGTCATATGGCGGCCGTGGACGATTTTTCCTAAATGCCAATCGGCCGTATGTATCCATTTCATTCGTCCTCACCTCTCTTCCCATTCTAGCATTTTTCACCGCAACGATTCGACGTCTTGACACTTGTTTTCGAAACAGCGAAAGTTAATAGGAAAGGGGGACGTTCGATGGAGTCCACAACTACTTGGCAAGCTTTCCTTCGCTTGTTCCGAGTCGCCAAACCGCCGAAACAATTGTTTATCGGTGCCGTATTGATTTCTTTAGTCCAAGCGATGGCGGCCCTCGCCATCCCGCTCATTTTGCAACGTGTCGTCGACAATTGGAGCGAGGCCGTGCTCGATGCCCGGCTCGTCGCCATTTTTGTCGTCGCTTTTCTCGTTCAAGTCGTCTCGAGCGCCATTTCCATCTATTGGCTACATATCGTCGGACAACGCGTCGTCGCCAATCTCCGGACGACGTTATGGGAGCACCTCGTCGCGTTGCCGATCCCGTTCTATGACGGTGTCAAATCGGGGGACCTCGTCTCACGCCTGAACAGCGATACGACGACGCTGCAACAGCTGTTGTCGGAACAGAGCGTCCGCCTGCTCACTTCGTTCGTATCGGTCATCGGGGCCGTCGGTATCTTGTTCACGCTCGACTGGCAGATGACGCTCGTCATCTTGTTCTCGGTCCCGACGACGCTCGTGATCGTCATCCCGCTCGGCCGCAAACTTAGAACGATCGCCAAGAAGACGCAACACGAACTTGGCGGGTTGTCTGGATTTTTCGCCGAGCTGCTCGGTGAGATCCGGCTCGTCAAATCACAGGCGACCGAACGTGAGGAAGTAGCCGAAGGGAGCCGGCGGATTGAACGCTTGTTCGATTACGGTGTGAAAGAAGGACGGATTCAAGCGATCTTGATCCCACTCTTGAACGTCACGCTGACGGCGATGCTGATCGCCATCCTCGGTTTCGGGGCGTACCGTGTCTCGACCGGGGCGTTATCGACCGGGGCGCTGCTCGCTTTCATGCTCTACTTGTTCCAAATCATCACCCCGCTCATCACGATGACAGAATTTATCACGCGCCTGCAAAAGGCTCGCGGCGCGACCGAGCGCATCTCTGAACTGCTCGCGGTCGAACCGGAACGTTACGCCGCTGCCACGGAACACATCCAACAGTCGACACTGACGTTCGAGGACGTCACGTTCCGCTACGATGAGCAACCAGTCATCGATGCCATCTCGATGACCGTGCCGTTCGGGGCGACGACCGCGATCGTCGGACGGAGCGGCGCCGGCAAGACGACGCTGTTCGCGCTCGTCGAACAGTTTTACGTTCCATCGTCGGGGCGCATCCTGTACGGCGACCGCGACATCGATTCGTACGGCCGCGACAATTGGCGGCAAGTCATCGGTTATGTCGCCCAAGACTCACCCGTCCTCTCGGGAACGGTCCGCCAAAACATCTTGTACGGCCTGAAGCGTGACGCGACCGAGACCGAGATTAAAAACGCCTGTGAGATGGCGAACGCTTGGTCGTTCATCGATACGATGCCGAACGGGCTCGAGACCGAGATCGGTGAACGCGGTGTCCGTTTATCGGGTGGCCAACGGCAACGGCTCGCCATCGCCCGGGCGCTGCTCCGTGACCCCCAAATCTTGTTGCTCGATGAAGCGACGTCGAGCCTTGATTCAGAGTCCGAGCGTGTCGTCCAAGAGGCGCTCGACCGGCTCATGCGGGGACGGACGACGCTCGTCATCGCCCACCGCCTCTCGACCGTCCAACACGCCGATCAAATTATCGTCCTTGAGAACGGAGGGATCAGCGGGCTCGGCACGCACAAGACGCTGCTTCAAGACAACAAATTATATGAACGGCTCGTTAAACAGCAACTACTAGGAGGAAATCAACCATGAAGACAATCGGATTTATCGGACTCGGCGTCATGGGTCAATCGATGGTCAGAAACTTAATGAAGGCAGGCTATACCGTCCAAGCGTACACGCGGACGAAAGACAAGGCCGCCGACCTGCTCGCAGAAGGCGTGGCGTGGTGTGACTCCATCGAAGCGGCGTGTCAAAACGCCGATGCGGTCATCACGATCGTCGGCTATCCGTCAGACGTCGAAAGCATCTATTTCGGTAAAGGGATGATTCTCGACTCCGCCGAACCCGGCACACTCGTCATCGACATGACGACGTCGTCACCGAAGCTCGCCGAACGAATCGCTGAGGCCGCGATCGACCGCAGCCTGCTCCCGCTCGACGCCCCGGTCACGGGCGGCGATGTCGGCGCCAAGAACGGGACGCTATCGATTCTCGTCGGCGGTGGCGAATTCGCGTTCACGAAAGCAATGCCGCTGTTTGAAGCGATGGGGCAAGCGATCGAACGGATGGGATACGCCGGGAGCGGCCAGTACGCCAAACTCGCCAACCAGATTGCGATCGCAGGCATCATGATGGGCAACGCCGAACTACTCGCCTTCACGAAGCGTGCCGGTCTCGACCCCGATCAATTGCGCCAGACGATCCGTGGCGGCGCGGCCGGCAGTTGGACGCTCGAGAACCTGGTACCTCGCATGATCGTCGAAGATTATTCGCCAGGCTTCTTCATCAAACACTTCATCAAGGACATGGCGCTCGCCCTCGAGAGCGCGAAAGAGTTAGGTGTCAAACTGCCAAGCCTCGAGCTCGCATACCGACTCTATTCGATTTTAGAAGAGAACGGATACGGTGAGAACGGGACGCAGGCGCTCATCGAATACTATATGAATCAAGACGTTTGAATCGACGTTGTTGTGGAATTAGTAGTACAGAAGGGAGTGATCATGATGCCTTGGAATATGAAAGATTATCCAGAGTCACTGAAAAACTTCGACCCGCTCGTCAAAAAGAAAGCGATCGATATCGCCAACGCCCTCATAGCTCAAGGGTATTCCGATCAAAAAGCGATACCGATCGCGACAGAACAGGCTAAAAAGTGGCATGAACATGCGACGAATGAAGAGAGACAAGACTTTAAGGACGCTCCCGATCCACAGAAGTCAGATCGGCACGAATCATAAAAAAACCACGGTCGGCTGAGATTCAGCCGGCCGTGGTTTCGTTTGCTTGTTTTTCTGCTTTGATTTCGAGGTAGAGCCCGCCGAGCGCCGTATGAAGATACGGCTGGACGAAGATATAGGCGATTCCGCCTGTCATGAGGACAAGCACGTACCAACCGATAAAGCTTGCATACAGCCTGAGCATGATCTGTTTTTTCCCGCGCATGAGGCGTCGGCTCTCACGCATCGCCGTGAACGCCGTCAGTTCAGGTTGATCGCGAAGGATGAACGGGACCATTCGATACGTCAAGTAAAACCAAACGCCCGGGACGATCAAGAAGAGCATGAGCACGTTCAACCCAAGATAGAACACGGCGTAATACGTGACGGCACGGACGTAGTCTTTAACGGATCCGAACGACTCGAGCAAAAGACCGAACCTTGGTTTTTCCGCTTTGGCGATGTCGAGGAAGATCCAGTTTCGTCCCATCTCGAGCGGGGCGAGCAAGACGGTCGCACCGTACAAGAGACCGATCGAGACGAGCATGACGGACGGGTCCGTCGATGACAAATCGAGTTGCGTCGTGATCATCGCTTGAACGAGCATCGTCGAGAGCACGGCAAGGAGTGAGATCCCCCAGTTTCCGGACAACATCCGGAGCGCAAATTGTTTATAGACTGCTGATTGCATGACGTCACCTTCATTATCGTTTTTTTCATTATAGCAAAAAAACAGTCATCCGACTGTTTTTAGCGTTTCATTTGCTCGAGCAGGTTTTGAAATTTCGCCTCGTCGAGTCTCCCGTCCGTCCGAACGCCGTTGCCGACATGGACGAAAGGAACATCGAGCCGGGCGACGAGTTGAGCGACGTTGTCCGCCGTGATCCCGGCTCCAGGCAGTATCGTCATCGTCGCCGCGTCCCGCATCGCTTCGAGACGTTCGATCCCTTCGAGGGCCGTCACCGCTCCCCCGGACGTCAAAATTTGATCGACTTCCGGAAATCCGTTCAACACGTCCACTGCTTGAACGAGATCAGCCGCCTCGTCGATCGCCCGGTGAAACGTGAGCGCCATGTCGCCTTTATGCTTGATGACCTCGCCGAGCAGCCGTTCATCGATTCGTCCGTCTTCCGTCAATGCACCGAAGACGATCCCGTCGGCCCCGAGCTCACGGCATAGCCCGACATCCGCCAAAATCGTCTCACTATCATCTTCGCTGTAGACGAACGAGTCGGTATGCGGCCGGATCATGACGTGGACAGGGACCGTGACGTTCTCCAATACGTTACGGATCGTCCCGAAGCTCGGGGTCGTCCCACCGGCACGCATATCGGCAATCAGTTCGAGCCGATTCGCCCCATATCGTGCCGCTGCTTTCGCTTCGTTTAACGTCGTGACGATGACTTCGATCATAAATGACTCCTCCTTTAGTTATGGAGCGAAACGCCATTCGACTTCGTGTTCGGCCAACGCTCGCTTCCAATCGGTCGGTTCTGGAAAATCTGAGATGATCGTCGTCACCGTCGAGAAGTCGGAGACACGATATCGTCTCTGTTGATTGAACTGGGTGTGGTCGGCGAGTAGATAACACATACGGCTCTGCGTCATGACGGCTTGCGTCACGGTCGACAGCCCATGGGCGTCACACGTCAGCCCGAGCGTCGCATCGACCCCTTCGACAGACAAAATCGCCATATCGAACACGTACGCTTTCAGTTGTTGAAGCACTTGTTCGCCGACGGTAACGAGATGTTTCGGGTCGATCGTACCCCCGAGCAATTGGATATCGCCCGTGAACACACCTTTGGCCCGCTGCTCGAATAGCGCTTTCGCAACCATGAGTGAAGGCGTGACGACCGTCAAGTTTCGCCCGCGGAGCCTTGACGCGACTTGCTCGGGGGCGACACCATGCCCGATGTAGAGTAGCATGTCGTCTTCGACGAGTTGAAACGCCGTATAGGCGATGCGACGAATCCCGTCCATGTTCGAAATCGTCATCGGTTGGAACGAGACGCTTTGATGCAAGACGGCTCCCCCGTATACCCGTTTGATGCGATGTTCTTTCTCAAGCTCTTCTAAGTAGCGGCGAATCGACTCCCCCGAGACGTTCAACCGTTCGATCAGTTCACTCGTCTTCACTTTACCTTCCCGCTCGATCCACTCGACAATCTTTTGTTTACGTTCTTCTCCAATTAACGACACAAGCCTGCCTCCTCCGCAAAAATCGCTTCCTCTTCTATTTTAGCGAACGGATGTAAATTTAACGTAAACTGAAAGTAAAGAACGGGCAAATCCAACACTTTTTTCATTCTTTTTAGCAAAAATCCACGGAAATCCACAACAATTGGTCGGTCGTTCGAAATCGTTTCGTCGCAAACGCTAAAAAACCGAACGGAACCTGCTAGACAGGTTCCGTTCGGTAACATCTTTATTTTTTCTTTTGGAACAGCGGCACTTTCGGTTCGGTGCCCGCGCGGATCCGTTGCCAGTTCGTGCGGTGCTTGATGATGATGAACGAGGCGAGCGGTACGATGACGATGAGTGGCAACCAATCTTTTGTGATGACACTATACGTCACGACCGTCACGAGTCCGACGGCTGACGCCGCCATCGATGAGAGCGACACCATCCTCGAGATGAGGAGCGCCACGATAAACGTCCCGACGACGACGAAGAAGAACCACGGGAACGCCGCGAGTAAGATCCCGGCGCTCGTCGCGACCGATTTTCCGCCTTTGAACTTGGCAAAGATCGGGTACGAATGGCCGATGATGGCTGGAATCCCTGCGAGCAAGAGACTCATGTCGCTCCCGAACAGGAGCGGCAACAGCGCCGCAACCAACCCTTTGCCTATATCTCCTAATAATACGAGCGTCCCCGCTTTTTTTCCGAGCACGCGGAACGTGTTCGTCGTCCCTAAGTTCCCGCTCCCATGCTCCCGCACGTCGACTCGATAGCCGAGCTTTCCGACGATGAGCGCGAACGGGATCGAGCCGAGCAAATAGCTGACGATGATGATTATCACTTCTGTCATATAAGGCATCGCAATTCCCCTTAGTCCATTAATTGCTCGAGGTAGCGCTCGAACGGAACGTTCGTTTTATGAACGTTCGTCGCATGGTCTACCCCGATATATCGTAAGTGCCACGGTTCATACATATAACCGGTTTCCGTTTCGTATGCACGTTGGTAACGGACGATAAAACCGTATTTGTGTGCATTATCAGCAAGCCACTTGCCCTCTGTCGTCTGTTCAAGCTCTTGCGTCAGTTGATAACCGACTGACGCGCTCGAGACGTCGATCGCGAGCCCTGTCTGATGCTCTGAGTGTCCCGGAGGCGCCGAGTACTTCATGGCCTGCTCCTTGCCGTCACGCGCGACGTAGGCGTTGAACAACTGCACTTGATACGCATACGTCCGAAACGCGCTCGTCCCTTTCAAGTCAATCCCGGCCGCTTTCGCGTCCTTCATGAGTGACTCGATGGCACGGGCCGCTTCTTTACGCAACATTCTACGCTCACCGGTCGCCGAATCGACGAAATCGATGTTCGCCGTCACCAAATCAGCCGGTTGATAATCACTCGGCAAGGCAATCTGTTTATTGACGAGGACGAGTGCGTCCAACTCAAGGTTTGCTTGCCCGTTCAATTCAATCGGTTGACTCGGCTCTGCCGGCTCGGCCACTGGTTCTTCCTCGGCCGGCGGCTCTGGTTCGGTCGCCGGTTGTTCGTCCTTGTCCGTTTCGGCCGGCTCTTCCGCTTCCGGAGCCGGCTCTGCCGGTGCTGTCTCGTTATCAGTCGGCGTTTCCGCCGGCTTCTCCGTGTCAGACACGGTCGGTTGTTCTATCGGTTCGTTCGGATCAGCTTGTTCGCTTGTCGTACATCCCACTAACGTGAGCGTCAAGGCGCAGCACACCATCAACACAGATGGTTTTCGCATGCGATCTTCCCCTTTCTTCATACAAAAAAATACCGTCAAGATATGATACCACACTGACGGTACAAAGGAACGACTGTTATTGAACCGGGCTCAAGACTTTCAAATACATATCGTGCCATGCCGGGAATTCCCGGTCGAGCCGGATCGGCTTGAAATCGCCGCGCTTCACGACGACATGCGTCGTCTTCGCCGTCCCGACCAAATCATTGTTTTGATCGGTCAACTCGTACCCGTAGACAGTACGGATCTTCGAATAACTGTCGACCCAGACGCGCACGTTGACCGTGTCCCCGAACGTGACGCTCTTCTTATAGTCGACCGTCACGTTCGTCACCGGCGACACGAACCCGGCCTGTTCCATGTCTTTATATTCCACTCCGAGTTGTCGTAACAACTCGGTTCTCGCGATCTCAAGGTAGACTAAATAATTCGCATGATAGACGATCCCCATCATGTCCGTCTCTTGGTATCGTACAGGAATCTGAATCGTATGCATCAAATCGCCCTCTTTTCAGTCTACAGTATATTATAACTTACTCTTAATATCTACTACTAAAATCTGATTTAACTCGCTATCCTCGGCGTTCTCGGCGATGAGCCGGTACGATTGCCGGGCGATCGCCTCATCGACGAGCGACAGCGCCGTCCGTGCGTTCGGTTTATCTGCATGCTTCAGTCGTTCGGCCAGCGCAGCTTCGACACCGTCCCCGAACGCATAACCAAACTTCTCGGCATAGCTGTTCGCGATTTGGGAAAGTTGCGCGAGTGAATAGTCGTCGAACTGAATCGTTCGCTTGATCCGACTGCTCAGTCCCGGGTTCGAATCGATCAACCGGCGCATCGGCGCCTCATAGCCCGCCAAGATGACGACGAGGTTCTCCCCGTGCTTCGGCATCTCGTCGACGAGCGTATCGATCGCTTCGCGTCCGTAGTCGTTCGGACCGCCGTTCAAACTGTACGCCTCATCGATCAGCAATACCCCGCCGAGCGCGTCGCGGATGGCTGCTTTCGTCTTTTGGGCCGTCTGCCCGACGTAGCCGCTGACGAGGTCGGCACGGCTGACGACTTTCAAATGTCCCCGTTTCAAGTAGCCCGTCTTCTTCAACAACTGAGCGTACACGTGCGCGAACGTCGTCTTGCCGGTACCGCTGTTGCCGACGAGCGCGGCGTGAAGTTGGACCGGAGCCGTCTTCAGCCCGAGCTCGCGCCGCCGTCTTTGAATCGTGATCAGTGCCTCGATCTCCTGAAGCTGTCGTTTCGCTTCTTCCATCCCGATCATGTCATCGAGCGTCGGAGCCGTGCCGTCTTCGCTCGTCGCCTCTTCAAAATCGAGCTCTGTCAACAAAGCCATCTCGTCGAGCGGGGCGTCGGCACCGAAACGAGATCCTTTTTTGAACATCGCATCGAGCAAGATGTTATGGACGGTCCGGGCGTTCCCAAACGTCGCATCGACTCGTTCCCGGTCAATCCGGGCGATGAGGGCGCGCTTGGCATCGGTCGTCAGCACATAGTTGTTCTCTTCGGCCACTTTCTCACCGATCGCGACGAGCTCTTCGTCGCTGTAGTTCGGCAGCTCGTAATGGTTCGATTCAGGGAACCGCGACCTGAGTCCTGGGTTCGCGAGTAAGAAGTGGCGCATCTCTTCCGGATAACCGGCCAGGATGACGACGAACTTCCCGGCATATTCTCCACTCGTCATCGCGGCGACGAGTGTGTCGATTGCCGCCTGCCCGTAATCGCTCCCGCTCGCATCTTGCCGTTTGAGCGCGTATGCCTCATCGATGAACAAGACGCCCCCTTCGGCTTCCTTGACTTTATTCATGACTTGTTCTTCCGTCTGGCCGACGAAGGCACCGACAAGGCTCGAGCGGTCTGCCTCGATGACATCGGGTCGTCCGAGAAGACCGAGCTCGAAATAGATCTCGGCCATGAGCCGGGCGAGCGTCGTCTTGCCGGTACCGGGGTTCCCTGTGAAGACGAGATGGAGCGATGGTTGATGTTTCGACGAGAAACCGGCCTTGTCCCGTTCTTTTTGGAACAACAAGAACCGATACCATGCTTTCACCCGCTGCTTCACTTCCGTTAGACCGATCATCGACTCGAGCGACTCGATCGCACTCGAGCGGACCTCCCGCGGACGTTCTGGCAACAGCTCGCAAATCGCCTCGATCCGTTGTTTGACGAGACCGACCCGCTCACCGAAACGACGGAACGCCTCCCGGCTGAAGTAGTTGCCTTGCATCGACGCGAGCAGCGACGCGGTGTCATCTTCGAGTGACGCGACTTCTTGCATCGCTTCGATGACGACCTCGAACAAACGCTCCAATTGATCTTTGAACTCGGAGTCCCGCAGATCTGACTTGGCCCGTTCGATTTCGTCGTGTAACCGATCGAGCTGATCGAGCAGTTCGGACGTCTTCGCTTCGTACTCGGTCAAAATTTGGACTTTCATCGAGGCGTAGTCGGCTTCGCGAAGAGTCGGCCAGTCGACATGGAGCGATTGTCTGAAGCGGCGCAACTTCTCATTCAGTTGGCTGACTCTCAGTTCGGCCGGTAAGGCGCCGAGCGACTCGAGTTCCTTCACCCAGCGATTGAGAAGCGGATCGATCGTTTGGTTGTGCTGCAACCGTCTCGTCGAGAGCAGTGTCAACGTCCGGATCAACTCGTCGTTATGCTCTGTCGCACGCGACCAGTGGGCATAGGACAAGAGCGCCGCTTCATCGACCTTGTCGCCTTGTTCCCACCGTTCCAAGTCATGCTGAACTTGTTCCAAATGGATCTGTTTCATAAAGTTCTCCCTTTCAGACGACAAAGGAGCCGACGTCTCAGTCTGCTCCTCGTCGGGTTATAGTGCTTCAAAAGAAGTCATGCGAATCGAGTGGAACAAGTTCCCGTTGTTGCGTGACTCGGCAGCGAGCAGGATCCGTTCGTTCACATCGACGTAATACGTCACTGCTTCCTCATTTTCGCCTTCGTCGAAGATCGATGGGTATTTCTCGACCCACTCCGCAGGTACCGCCTCGGCGGATTCCGTTTTGACGAACGCCTGAGCTGTCCGACCGATGATATTGACGTCTCCTTCACCCGTACCTAGCGTCCCGTCATCAAGCCACTTGCGAATCTGTTCGTTCGTCGCCCGCGACAAGAACGGATGGGGTGCGACTGCACCCGAACTCGTCTCTTGACTGTTCGTTTCGTCGCCTTCCGGATTGAACTCACGGTACATCGTGCCATCCCATTCGGCCCGGGCACCGGCGTTCGGTCCCGATACGACCTCGGATACGAAATGTCCGTTCTCATCGTACGTGACGAGGTAGTTGCGTACTTCGAGCGTCTCCCCGTCTGCCGGCAACTTCTTCTCTTCATAGCCGATTTCGACGGACGTGTAGAACGGTTCGGTCCGGTTCTCACGACCGTTGTCGTCATCATTCAAGTTG
Source organism: Exiguobacterium sp. SH3S1 (assembly GCF_004337105.1). NCBI lineage: Bacteria > Bacillati > Bacillota > Bacilli > Caryophanales > Exiguobacterium > Exiguobacterium sp. SH3S1. The sequence continues at coordinate 76,322 of NZ_SJUW01000005.1, forward strand.
GTGACCAAATAAAAATTATAAGCGAGCAGAGCGCCGACGATGAGGATGCCGGCAAAAATAATCCAACTGAGCTGCTTTTTCACTTCTCGTTTCATAACATGCCCTCCCAATATTCTTCACTTACTATCCTACACTAGCGAGGGTGCCATGCAAAACATTTACAACTAAAAAAAGGGCCTCGACTGAGACCCCTTAATGTTATCCAAGTTTATCTTCATCACGCTTATAGCTTTCAATCCACTTATCCCGTTCGTCCGGTTCATCGGCCAAGTCCTTGAACAAGGCGACTATCATCAGAATCAGCACGAAGATGAACGGGAAGGCGACAAGGATCGCAACGGCTTGAAGCGCGCCGAGACCACCCGCGTACAAGAGCACGGCTGCGATCGATGATTGGATGAAGCCCCAAATCAACTTGATCCGCATCGGCGGGATGAGTTTCCCTCCTGTCGTCAGCATCCCGAGCACATATGTTGCCGAGTCGGCTGAAGTGATGAAGAACGTCGAGATCAAGAAGATGGCGACGATGCTGAGCACCGTCCCGAATCCACCGAACGTCTCGAACAAGGCGAACAGTCCGACTTCCGTTCCAACCTCGTTGACTGTGTCGATCAAGTTCGCCCCACCGAACAAGTCAGCCCAAATGGCCGATCCGCCGAAGACAGAGAACCAAAGCAGTCCGAACGACGTTGGCACGAGCAAGATTCCGATGAGGAACTCGCGAATCGTCCGACCTTTTGAGACACGGGCGATAAACGTCCCGACGAACGGTGACCATGAGATCCACCACGCCCAGTAGAAGATCGTCCAGCCGTTGATCCACTCACGCTCGACCGGTTCAAAAGCACCCGTACGGAAGCTCGTCGTCGGCAATTGTTGCAAGTACGTCCCGATCGTCTGCGTGAACAAGTCGAGGATGAACGCGCTCGGTCCGGCGATGAGCGTCGCGACTAGCAAGACGACGGCGAGGAAGATGTTCGTGTTACTGAGAATGCGAATCCCTTTATCGAGCCCGGTCGAAGCGCTGAGCATATACAGCACCGTCACGACAGCGATGATGATCAACTGCGTCGAGAACGCGTTCGGTACGCCCGGAATTAAATAGTGAAGCCCACCAGCAATCTGTTTGGCACCAAACCCGAGCGACGTCGCGACCCCGAATACTGTCGCGACGACGGCCAAAATGTCGACCGTCTGTTTGACCGGACGTTCATAGCGGTCGTTGACGAGTGAACCGATCGTCTCCCCGATTGTCGCCGGACGCCCTTTGCGGAACGTCGAGTAGGCGATGGCGAGAGCGATCATCGCGTAAATCGCCCATGGGTGGAAGCCCCAATGGAAGAAGGCGTAACGCATCGCCGTGCGCGCATTCCCTTCCGGCGTCAGCGATTCGAATGGTGGCGCGTGGAAGTGAAGCAACGGTTCCGCCGCTCCCCAGAAGATGAGACCAATTCCCATCCCGGCGCTGAACAGCATGGCGAACCATGTTAAATATCCAAAATCCGGTCGGTCTGTATCTTTTCCGAGTCGGATCGACCCGAAGCGCGAAAAGATTAAAAAAATCGCGACGAGTAAAATGCCGGTCGCGCTGAGCAGGTAGAACCAGCCCATCCCGTTCGAGAGCAAACCTTGCAGTTTCGTCGTCACGTTGATCAAGCTTGTGTTTCCGAGCCAACGCTCAGGGAAGATTCCCCAAATCGTAAAGAGGACCGTAATGATGGCTGATACGATAAATACGGTCGTCACTCGACTTTCTCTTTCCATAATCTCACTCCTATTTAATTCTCTTATTTTCATATACGTTTTCCACCCTAACACAGTTTACAATCTCGGCACAACCCGAAAACGTGTTCGCTCGTGTCACGATGAAAAAAGTGACGATGTAATCTCGTCACTCGGTCGGCTTCGGTTCTAACGATACAATCAACGTCTCATCGACGACATAATAGGGTCGTTTCGGCAACACTTTCAAATAGCCGCCTTCACGCAGACGTGTCAAATCAAGTTGCGCCGACTGTTGGAATTTGCGTAACGGTAACTTTTTTTCTTGTTCGAAATATAAGTCGAGCGCCCGCTGCACCTGGTCCATCTCATAGACGACGTCACGTTCGTCCTCCGGGGCGATGTGGAACGTCTCTTTTGACATGTAAAACCGCTGTCTTGGCTTGCCTGGCAAATGACGTTTCAAGCGTCCAAGGTCGATTTCTTGGGACTCGTCCAACAGTACCGTCCGGTTGACCCCTTTCGGCAATGTCTGTTCGTACTCATGGATGGCTTCCCGCAGTTGCGGCAACGTGATATCGACTTCTTGCTCCACTACTTCTTCTTTTTGCGTCAGACGCTGCCACCAATTTTTTCCTGACCTTGTTTGTCGTTCCATACACTCCCCCCTCTCCCCGTTCCTTTCCCGATATCTGTTATCCTCTCACCTTATATTCGCACATTCACGAAAAAAACCTTCCTTTTTTCAAAGGAAGGTCTGACGCTTACTTCAATTTGTTACGGAGGACCATCTGGAGGATCCCGCCGTGACGGTAGTAGTCGATCTCAATTTCCGAGTCGAAGCGGGCGACGACTTTGAACGCTGTCACCGTGCCATTTTCATGCGTGGCCGTGACGTTCAAAATATCGCGCGGACGTACCGACTCATCGACTTGGATATCAAGTGCCTCTTCGCCTGTCAGTCCGAGTGATTCCGCAGACTCCCCGTCCATGAACTGGAGCGGTAACACACCCATCATGACGAGGTTTGAACGGTGAATCCGTTCGAAACTTTGGGCGATGACGGCACGAATGCCGAGCAGGTTCGTACCTTTGGCTGCCCAGTCACGCGACGAGCCCATGCCGTAGTCGTTTCCGGCGAGCACGATCAAACCTGTGCCTTGCTCTTTATATTTCATAGCCGCATCATACATCGGCATGATCTCACCTGTCGGCCAGTACGTCGTGTATCCGCCTTCTGTGCCAGGCGCGACTTGGTTACGGATGCGAATGTTCGCGAACGTACCGCGCATCATCACTTCGTGGTTACCACGACGCGACCCGTATGAGTTGAAGTCGAGCGGTGCGACGCCTTTCGACTGCAGGTATTGCCCAGCTGGTGTCGTCTTCGAGAACGCTCCTGCCGGCGAGATGTGGTCAGTCGTCACCGAATCGGCGAACTTCCCGATGACACGAAGACCATTGAGTGGGAGCACTACGCCCGCTTCCGGTTCGAGGTTTTCGAAGAACGGCGGGTTTTGGATGTACGTCGAATCGTCCGAGAAGTCGTACAAGTTACCTTCTGGGACGGCGAGTGCGTTCCAACGTTCGTTGCCTGTGAACACCGTGTCGTACTCTTTACGGAACGCTTCCGGCGAGACGACGTCTTGAACGACCATCTTGATCTCATCGTTTGACGGCCAGATGTCTTTGAAGAAGACTTCGTTGCCGTCTTTATCCGTCCCGAATGATTCGTTCATGATGTCGAAGTTGACCGATCCTGCGAGCGCGTAAGCGACGACGAGTGGCGGTGACGCCAAGAAGTTCGCTTTGACGAGCGGATGGACGCGGCCTTCGAAGTTACGGTTACCCGAGAGCACGGACGACACGAGCAAGTCGTTCGACGTGATCGTCTCTTCGACTTCGCGGTCGAGCGGCCCAGAGTTCCCGATACATGTCGTACAGCCGTAACCGACCGTGTTGAACCCGAGCTGGTCGAGGTACGTCGTGAGTCCGGCTTTATCGAGGTAGTCAGTAACGACTTTCGAGCCCGGGGCGAGCGACGTCTTCACGTATTTCGGTACTGTGAGTCCACGCTCGACGGCTTTCTTGGCCACGAGGCCAGCGCCGACCATGACGTAAGGGTTCGACGTGTTCGTACAGCTCGTGATCGCCGCGATCGCGACGTCACCCGTCTGCATGTCGACCGGTCCATCCTCATAATGGATGGCAGCTTTCTTGTCGAGCTCGGCACGGTCGAGACCGAAGCCGCTGTGCCCGGCCGGTGCGCTCAAGCTGTCGATGAACGCCGTATGCAAGTCAGACAAGTTGATGCGATCTTGCGGACGTTTCGGGCCTGCGAGTGAAGGTTCTACTTTAGACAAGTCGAGTGTGAGCGTCTTTGTGAACGCCGGATCGGCTTGATCAGGTGTGTAAAACATGTCGTTCGCTTTTGAGTACGCCTCGACGAGGTCGATCAACTCTTCTGAGCGTCCTGTCGTACGCATGTAGTTCAACGTTTCCGTATCGACCGGGAAGAAGCCGCAAGTCGCCCCGTACTCAGGCGCCATGTTGGCGATCGTCGCCCGGTCAGAGAGCGGCATCGTGTGGAGTGACGGTCCGAAGAACTCGACGAACTTACCGACGACTTTCTCGTTACGGAGCATCTCGGTCACGACGAGCGCGACGTCTGTCGCTGTGACACCTGGGTTGACCTCACCGATGATTTTGACGCCGACGACGTCTGGTACCGGGAAGTATGACGGTTGTCCGAGCATGCTCGCTTCGGCTTCGATTCCGCCGACGCCCCAGCCGAGGACACCGAGTCCGTTGATCATGGTTGTGTGCGAATCCGTTCCGACGAGTGAATCTGGATACGCGACATTACCTGTCCCATCATTCTTTTCAAGCACGACCGACGCCAAGTACTCGAGGTTGACTTGGTGGACGATTCCCGTCGCCGGTGGTACGGCACGGTAGTTGTCAAACGCCGTCTGAGCCCAACGCAAGAATTTGTAACGCTCTTCGTTCCGCTCGAACTCGATGTCCATGTTTTTCATGAGCGCGCCGGCGAATCCGTAGGCATCGACTTGGACCGAGTGGTCGACGACGAGATCGACCGGGATTTCCGGGTTGATCTTGTTCGGGTCGCCACCAAGGTCAGCCATCGCTTTACGAAGTGAAGCGAGGTCGACGACCGTCGGGACACCCGTGAAATCTTGCAAGACGACGCGAGCCGGTTTGAACGGTACGTCAATGTCTTTCGAGACGCCGGCAGTACCCCATTTTGCCAAGTTCTCGACATGTTCCTTCGTGATGGCACGGCCGTCTTGTTGACGCAAAACCGACTCGAGCAAGACACGAATCGAGTACGGGAGGCGACTGAGTTCCGTCACCCCTTCTTCCTCTAACTTTTTAAGCCGGTAATAATCGTACGCTTGTCCGTTGACCTCGAACTGTGTCCGAGATGAAAAAGCGTCTACTACGTTCGTCTGTTCCATACAATTTCCCCCTTTTTGAAAGCGACGACCACAGCAGTTGCCGTAATCGCTTACTTATCACATGTTTATCATAATACAACTATAGCGTGACGTAAAATACATTCCGTCACAAATTAGTCATAAGTAAAACTTATCAATTGCTCTGATCGTCTCAAAACACGAAAAAAGACGGCCATCTAAGGCCGTCTTTACAATCTAGCTTATTCGGCACCGATCTCGACATTGACATCGAGTGCGTCGACGAGCGTCAACTCATCTTCATAGCGTTCTTTGAAACGGTCAAACGTGAACTCGTTGGCGAACAAGAACACAGGGCGTTCCCAACGGTCGGTCACGAGCATGTTTCGTGAGTCTTGGAACGGCTTGAGCGCCTTCAATTCTTTGTCCTTCACCCAGCGAGCGACACTGTACGATACCGGCTCCATCCGGATGTCGACCCCGTACTCGTTATTGAGACGATATTCGAACACCTCGAACTGGAGTTGACCGACCGCGCCGAGATAAATCTCGTTATACTCGTTGCGGTACACTTGGATCGCTCCTTCTTGGGCGAGTTGCTCGACACCTTTGTGGAAGTGTTTCGACTTGAGCGAGTTGATCGGCGAGACGCGCATGAACAATTCCGGCGGGAACGTCGGCAACGCCTCGAACGCGATCTTTTGCTTCGACGTCGTGATCGTGTCACCGATCTGGTACGTCCCAGAATCGTAGATCCCGATGACGTCACCGGCAAACGCCTTATCGACAGTCTCCCGGTCGTTGGCCATCAACTGCGTCGATTGACTCAGTTTGATTTTCTTGCCGGTCCGCGTCAACGTGACGTCCATTCCCCGTTCGAACACACCCGAACAGATGCGGACGAAGGCGATGCGGTCACGGTGGGCCGGGTTCATGTTCGCTTGAATCTTGAAGACGAAACCGCTGAAGTCTTCAGACGTCGGGTCGATCGGACCGACGTTCGATTTACGGGCCTCTGGGGCCGGCGACATGTCGAGGTAGTGGTCTAAGAACGATGTCACCCCGAAGTCGACGAGCGCCGTACCGAAGAAGACAGGTGTCAGCTTACCTGATTGGATCGCCTCGACGTCGATGTCGTTGCCGGCACCGTCTAACAGGTCGATCTCGTCGCGCAAGTTCGTCAAGTTTTCTTCTGTCAAGTAGTCGGCGAGCACAGGATCGTTGACCCCGTCCTCGTTCAACGTGAGCTTGCCTTTCTCGCCACGGAACAAGTGGATCTCGTTCTTGATACGATCGAACACACCTTCGAACTGCATCCCGCTGCCGATTGGCCATGTGACGGCGACCGAAGGCATACCGAGCACTTCTTCAAGTTCTTCCATGAGCTCGAGCGGATCTTTCGCCTGACGGTCCAACTTGTTCATGAACGTGAAGATCGGAATACCACGCATACGACAGACTTGGAATAATTTCTTCGTCTGTGTCTCGATCCCTTTGGCGGCATCGATGACCATGACCGCACTGTCGACAGACGTCAAGACGCGGTACGTGTCTTCTCCGAAGTCGTTGTGACCCGGCGTGTCCATGATCGAGACGACCTTGTCGCGATAGACGAACTGCATGACAGACGACGTGACAGAGATGCCCCGTTGCTTCTCGATCTCCATCCAATCGGACTTGGCGTGTTTTGAATTTTTGCGGGCTTTGACCGTTCCCGCCTCGCGGATCGCTCCCCCGTGTAAGAGCAATTTCTCCGTGAGTGTCGTCTTACCGGCATCCGGGTGGGAGATGATGCCGAAAATGCGGCGTTTCTCTACTTCTTGTTTTAATTGATTCATATAGAGTCCTTTCCTTTCCAGACTTTCAAATTCATTCTCATTTCTGACTGCAACGCTCTCTATTCTAACGAAACGGCGTCGTTTCGTCCATCATTATGGGATGCTCATGCTTTTGTATTCGCGGTCTTTTTTGTATACTAAGCTTGAATGATTGTGAAATGAAAGAACGGGGGAAAGACGATGCCAGAAAACTTGATGATGTATTTCATTGTCTTCTGGGGATTTGTGATGATCGGGTTGATGACGATCGGCGGATACTTCATGTTCCGTAAGTTTTTAAAACGGATGCCGAAAGAAGACGGCCGCTCTCTCCTAGATATCGAGGACGATTACATCGCGAAGACACGCCACCTGTGGACACCCGAGACACGGACGCTACTCGATCGGCTCGTCACGCCAGTGCCTGAGCTGTTCCGCGATGTCGCCATTCGCAAGATTGCCGGCAAGATCGGACAGTTCGCGCTCGAATCGAGAGCGAAAGTGATGACGACGGAACTCGTCGTCAAAGGATATATCGCCGCCACACCGAAGCGGGACCACAAGTTTTTGAAGAAAGCGCTCGAAGAAGAGCAAATCGATTGGATGACTTATAAACGTTATTTCCAACAGTGAGCCCCTGGATTCCACGGGGCTCATTTTTTGATGCACGTTCGCCAATATGTGACATACGGTTACTAGGTCTAAAGTACCTTTTTGTCTTCTTTTTAGTATTCTTGTATATAGTTCAAATTATAGACAATATAGAGAACGCTTACATTTAATTGGTATGACCAATATTAGTATAATAAATGGATAATAACGAATAAAAAATGGATAGCTTTTCCTTTCGTACCGTTTCTATAATGTAGCTATCTTGATTACCGAGGAGGTCCACCGATGCATGACGTCACGCAAGCCACGCGTACGGAAAGTACACGTTCTGCCGAATCAATCGTCGAAAGTGCCACATTCCACCAACTGATGCGAGAAAAAAACCGTTTCATTCTTCCGTCCATCATCTTTTCCCTTATCTTCTATTTCACGCTCCCCATCTCTACGAGCTATTTCACGTTCCTCAACATCCCTGCGGCTGGGGATATCACTTGGGCCTGGGTCCTTGCTTTCGCCCAGTTCTTCATGACGTGGACGTTTTGCGTTTTGTATAGCCGCCGTGCTCGTCGCTTTGACAAGTTCGTCGAGAAAATCAAGCAAGAGGAGGACGGACGATGAACTGGACAGCCATTCTCTTGTTCCTCGCCATTGTCGGCTTGACGCTCGTGATCACGTTCTTCGCCGCCCGCAAGACGAAGACGGCGAGTGACTTCTATACGGCCGACGGCGGCTTGACCGGTTTTCAAAACGGGCTCGCCATTGCCGGGGACTACATGTCGGCCGCCTCATTCCTCGGCATCGCCGGGATGATCGCACTCGCCGGATTTGACGGTTTCTTTTATTCGATCGGTTTCCTCGTCGCTTATCTGGTCGTCTTATACCTCGTCGCCGAACCGCTTCGTAACCTCGGCAAGTACACGATGGCCGACATGATCGCTGCCCGATTCAACAAGCCGCGCGTCCGCGGGGTCGCAGCGATGAACGCGATCGTCATTTCGATTTTCTACATGATTGCCCAGCTCGTTGGCGCCGGTGCGCTCATCGAGCTCCTGCTCGGCATCCCTTACACGACGAGTGTCGTCGTTGTCGGCTTGTTGATGACCGTTTACGTCGTCTTCGGCGGCATGACGGCGACGTCTTGGGTCCAGATTACGAAAGCGGTGCTCTTGATGATCGGGACGGCGATCATCTCGTTTCTCGTGTTCGCGAGATTTGATTTCTCAGTGCTCAACATGTTCTCCGAAGTCAGCAAAGCGACACCGCTCGGGGAAAGCTTCTTGAATCCGGGTAACAAATTCAAACTTCCGCTCGATACGATCTCGTTGAACTTGGCGCTCGTCCTCGGGACGGCCGGGCTGCCGCATATTCTCATCCGTTTCTTCACGGTCAAGGACGCACCGACCGCGCGTCAATCCGTCGTCTACGCGACTTGGATCATCGGAGCGTTTTACATCCTCACGATCTTCCTCGGTTTCGGCGCTGCCGCCTTCGTCGGGTCAGACGCCATCATCGCGGCGAACCCAGCTGGTAACATGGCCGCACCGCTCCTCGCGCAAGTACTCGGCGGCGACTTATTGTTTGCCTTCGTGGCAGCGATCGCATTCGCGACGATTCTTGCCGTCGTCGCCGGACTCGTCTTGTCGGCGGCATCGGCTTTTGCCCACGACTTTTACGGGCACATCGTCAGAAAAGGTGAAGCGACGGAGAAAGAACAAGTCTTGGCCGCACGGATCGCCTCGATCGCCGTCGCGATCGTCTCGATGGGACTCGCTTTCTTCGCCCAATCGATGAACGTCGCGTTTCTCGTCTCGCTCGCTTTCGCGGTCGCGGCGAGCGCGAACTTGCCGGTCATTTTGTTCACGATCTACTGGCGACGCTTCAATACGGGCGGAGCCATCTTCGGGATGGTCGTCGGGTTGTTCTCGTCGCTCTTCCTCGTCGCAATCAGTCCGAACCTATGGGCACCGGACGGCTCAGCCATCTTCGTCGGCGCAGCGTTGTTCCCGCTGACGAACCCGGGCATCGTGTCGATCCCGCTCGGTTTCCTTGCTGCCATCGTCGGGACATATTTGACGAAGTCGGACGAGGCCGTCGGAAACTTCGAACGGATTCTTGTGAAAGCGAACACCGGGATCGATGCCAAGACCGAAGTCGCCATGGCCAAACGCTCAAACTGAAAACAACGGCGTACCTCGCTCGAGGTACGCCGTTGTTTATGTCGTCGCGATGCGCTTATATTTTTGATACATGGCGATCCGCCATGGCACAATCATGCCCCAAGCGATCAAATAGAACAAGCCGCCCGTCGCGAAAATGTTGACCTCATCGCCGAGGAACGCTTTCATGACCGTCCGGATCGCGAGTAAGGCGAAGACGACGATGAAAAACGCTTTCGAGCGGGATAAATAAACCTCACCATCACGTTTTTCAAAATTGGACGTCTTGATCAAAAAGATACTGAAAATCAAGCCTACGACAAGCGCCTCACCGACTTCGAGCCAAGTCAGACGAAAAGCCGGCACTACAAATTGCAGCATGCCTGTCGACATCGCGAGCGGTGGAATCAAGATTTTTTTCGCATTCGTCGGTCGGGCCGATGCCTTCACGCGAACGAAACTCGCGATGACCCCCATCAGCAATGCGACGAGAGTCGATCCCCAAAATATCGACATATGGTCAGCCCCTTTAGAATCCGGTGAATCCCACTAATTCGCTCATCCAGGCAGCGAAGCGGTTCATTCCATCAAAATATAATACGACTCCGAAAGCCATCATCAAATAGCCTCCGAACTTTGTTACTTTCGCGCTGTTGCGCGCCAAGTATTGGATTTTACCGACGAAACCGGCCATGACGAGAAACGGGATCGAGAATCCGATGACGTAAGCGAGCATATACCCCATGCCTTGGCTCGGGTTAGACGCAGCGAGTGCGATCACCCCGGCGAGAATCGGTCCTGTGCACGGCGTCCATCCGGCTGCGAATCCGATTCCGATCAACACGGTCCCGAAATATCCGCTCTTCCGTTCTCCAAGTGCGAGCTTCTTCTCGCGCATCATGAAGCGCGGTTGCCATATCCCTGCTAAAAAGACCCCGAACACAAAAATAAGGATTGCTCCGAACATGCGTAGACTATCTTTAAATTGAATGAAGAAGTCGGCGATCAACGAAGTAGATAACCCGAGGACGAGAAAGACGATCGAGAATCCGAATAAGAATGAGAACGTATGAAACCAAGCCGTCCGTTGCCGGAGCCCTTCGCTTTTCAAGTCAGAGACAGATACCCCTGTGATATACGATAAAAAGACCGGATAGAGCGGCAGCGTACACGGTGATAAAAAAGACAAGACGCCCGCCCCAAAAGCGAGCCATAAAGTGACTTCCATGCGTTTTTCCACCTTTCAGCCCCATTATAGCGAAAACCATTTCAAAATGCTCGCATCTTTTCTCCGTCCACTTCGTCCGATTTTGTAATCATTGAAATGGAAATGTAACTTGTGATGTGTAGTGTTGAATGCTAAGATTTGGATATTCTACTTCACTAGGTTCTATTTTAATATGATGGGGGAAATACCGTGGCGGTCATCACAGCTGAAACCTTACACTATGCCATTGAACGAAAACGCGATGAACTGTATGAAATCGCCTCGCAGTACAGTTGGACGTCTCCAGAAGTGATTCATGTCAGCCAAGAGCTAGACACGTTAATCACGTCTCACGTCCTTTCCAAACACCTAGCAGACAACTTAAATTAATCATCAACTCCAGCTCGTCACTTTCTAGTGGCGAGCTTTTTCCATGGAAAAAGGACACCCCCACGGGTGTCCTTTGTAAATTATGACATCAGACGTTGTCCTGACTGTAACTCGTACATTTTTTTGTACAATCCATCATGCTTCAATAAGGCCTGATGATTGCCCCGTTCGACGATTTCGCCGCGATGTAAGACAAGAATCAAGTCGGCATCCTGAATCGTCGACAAGCGGTGGGCGATCGCGATCGTCGTTCGTCCACGACGCATCCGGTCGAGCGCGAACTGTACCCGCTCCTCTGTCTCCGTATCGATCGAGCTCGTCGCCTCGTCCAAAATCAGTATTTTCGGATCACGGGCGACCGTTCGGGCGAAGGCGAGCAGTTGCCGTTCCCCGCTCGAGAACGTCGCCCCCCGTTCACCGACTGCGTGGCCATATCCCATCTCGAGTTTTTCGATGAACGTATTGGCTTGGACAAATTCCGCCGACTGGCGAACTTTATCGGAATTAACTGTCGGATTGAACAATTTTAAATTATCTTCGATCGTGCCGCTGAACAGGAACGGGTCTTGCAAGACGAGACCGATCTTATCGCGAAGTTCCACTTCCTCGAACTGTTCGAGCGGGTGTCCGTCGATGGTGATCTGTCCACCTTCGTACGGGTAAAACCGAGTGAGCAAGTTGATGATCGAACTTTTCCCGCTCCCCGTGTGACCGACGAGCGCGACCGTCTCACCCGGCTTGGCGACGAATGAGATGTTCTTCAAAACATCGACTTCCCCGTCATAACTGAACGTGACATCGTCAAACCGAACTTCTCCTGCCCCGATCGCTGCCTCGCCGGAAAGACTTTTTCCTGGCGCCGGTTCATCGGTGTCGAGCACTTTGAAGACGCGGTCTGCCGAGACGACCGCTTGTTGGAATTCACTCAGCCGTTGCATGATATCGAGCACGGGGCGGAAAATGCGCTCGATATAACTGATGAACGCATAGACGACCCCGACTTGAACTTGTTCCGTCATTGACAGGAAGCCATAGTAACCGAGCAAACCGATGATCGAGAACGCAAGCAATAGCTCGATGATCGGGCGGAGCAACATACTATCGAGCTTCAAGTTCTTGAACCGCGCTTCTTGATGCGCCTCGTTCGTCGCTTCGAACTGACGGACGAGACGCTCTTCTTGACGGAACTGTTGAACGATTCCCATCCCGTTGATCGACTCGCTCAACTGCGCGTTCAGTTGCGATAACAAATCACGGACTTGGGCAAAATATTTAGTCGAGTACCGGCGATACGCCCAAATGATGAGCCAAAACAACGGGAGGAGGACGAGCCCGATCGTGGCGAGCGTCGGCTCTAAAATGTACAGGAAGATGTACGTCCCGAGCAATTGAACGCCCGACTGGACGAACGTGCTCATCACGCCGACGTACAACTCTTTCACCGCTTCCGTGTCGTTCGTGATCCGGGAGACGAGCACACCCGCTGGCGTCCGGTCGAAATAGGCGAGACGCAGCCCCATCACATGACGGAAGATGTCCATTCGAATATTTTGGACGATTTTAAGGGCGATCTTCTGAAACGCAATCGATTGTAAATAGTCGAAGATGACGGCCGAGATGTGTAACACCATATAGACGACGAGCAGCGTGACGACCCAATTCGTCGGATAGACGCCCGGTGTCACGAACTCATCGATGAACACTTTGATTAAAAACGGTCCGGCAAGCTTCGCTCCCGTCGCAAGAAGCAAAAAGACGAAGGCGAGGCTGAGCGGCCGGCCGTATCGTTTCGTATAGGCCAATAACCGCTTGATGACCGCCCATTCTTGAATATCATGCTTCATGGTGGCCCCCTCCTTCCACGATCGCCTCAAGTTGTTGGCGGTCGTACGTTTCTTTGTACCAGCCCGGTTCTCGAATGAGATCGTTGTGTCGGCCCCGCTGAATGACTTGGCCATCAGCGAGTACGAGAATCTCATCGGCATGCTCCACTGCCGACAGACGGTGGGCGACGATCAATCGAGATTGCTCCGGATTGCCGACACGGAAATGTTCGATGATAGCTTCTTCCGTCTTCGCATCGACGGCGGACAACGCGTCATCAAGGATCAAGAGATCGGCCTCGATCATGAGCGCCCGGGCAATCGAGATACGTTGCTTCTGTCCCCCCGAGAGTGTCACGCCGCGTTCACCGACGAGCGTGGCATACCCTTCCGGCAGCCGCATGATATCGTCATGCACTTCGGCGATCTTGGCAGCCGCCATGATCTCATCCATTTTTGCTTCCGGTTTTCCGAAGGCGATATTGCTCGCAATCGAATCCGAGAACAGGAAGTGGTCTTGCGGGACGAGGGCGACTTTATCTAGTAGAAGTGATTTTTTGACTTGACGAACATTGACGCCGCCGATTTTAATTTTACCGTCGGTCACGTCATATTCCCGGGTCAACAATCGAACGATCGTCGTCTTACCAGAACCGGTCCGACCGACAATCCCGAGTGTCTTGCCGCGCTCGATCCGGAATGTGACATCACGCAGCACGGTCGTATCGTCATAACGGAACGAACCGATATCCGCCTCGAGCTCGGAATGATCCAGTTTCGTCGCCGCCATCGGATCGTCTTGGATCTCTGGCTTGATGGCGAGCATGCGCTCGATCCGGTCGTACGAAGCACGACCACGTTCGACGATATTGAACAACCAACCGAAAGCGAGCATCGGCCAAGTGAGCAGACTAAGATAAGCAGTAAAACTGACGATTTGACCGATCGTGAGCTCGCCTTGTTCGATCAAATAGGCCCCGTAGCCGATCGACAATATGTAAGATAATCCGACGATCCCGAAGATTGTCGGGTCGTACAAAGCGTCAATTTTAGCGACGCGGACGTTTTTTGCCATGACTTCATCTGACAACTTCTCGAACGATTCGACGTCGTGGTCGACTTCCCCGGTCGATTTCAAGACGCGAATCCCACTCACGCTCTCCTGAACCTTGTCATTCAATTCGGAAAATGCCGCTTGAGCGACACCGAACCTGCTATGGAGCATCTTTCCATATCGTGTCGTCAAAATAACCATGATCGGCAGCGGCAGTAAAGCGACGACCGTCAGCTTCCAGCTGATCGTCGTCACCATCGTGATGATGACGAACGTACCCATCGTCACACTGTCGACGAGCGTCAAAATACCCGCCCCCGCCGTCGTCGAGACAGCCTGGACATCGTTCGTCGCGTGCGCCATCAAATCGCCGACACGCGACTTTTTATAAAACCGTTGATCCAAATCCGTGAAGTGACGATATAGTTGGCTCCGGAGCAGGCGTCCGAGCCGGATCGAGGCCCCGAAAATGAAATAGCGCCAAAAAAAGCGCGCCACATAGTTTCCGATCCCGACAGCCGCAAGCCCGCCTAGCAGCATCCACAGCAAGTCCGCTTCGAGCGAACCTTGGTTCATCCCATCGATGACTCGGCCGATGATGCGCGGCGGTATGAGCTCGAGTGCGGCGACAAACATGAGCAAGACGATACCGACTGCATACGTCCGCCATTCGAGCCTGAAGAACCAAGCTAATTGTTTAAATACACGAATCTGAAACGCCCCCTATATCTTGAAATAAGACTATTCATTTATGGTAGCGAAAGTTTGTTCGATTGTCGAACAAAAGATGAATAAAAAAAAGCACTTCGCGGGTGCGAAGTGCTTCGGTGACTCATTATGATTTTTTTTCGTTCTTCGCTTGAACGTTCATGGCACGCATCACTTGGTTGACTTTTTTCTGTGACGGTTTTTGACCCATCTGCATCATTAACGTACGAATCATGTCTTCGTTGATTGGTGGGTTCTGTTCAAGGTAGTTCATCATGTATTTACGAGCGATGAAGAATCCGATCGCGATACCCCCGATGAGTGCTGCCACGACAAGAAGAATCCAAAATAATGTACTCAAGGTTTTACCTCCTCTACCATATGAAACATCGTTTTTTACTATACACTATATTACGCTAATTCGCTAGTCGTCAGAAAAAAAAGTGATGACCTAGACATTGCTAGGCCATCACACGTTTTTAATGACAATTATAGTGATTTGACAGCGTCGATGACATTCTCGACAGACATGCCGTACTCTTTCATGAGGAGGTCCCCAGGAGCCGAGGCACCGAACTTGTCGATTCCAAGCACTTTACCGCCGAATCCGACGTACTTGTACCATCCGAGCGTCGCACCCGCTTCAAGCGAGACGCGCTTCGTGATCGACGAAGGAAGAACTGATTCTTTGTACTCTGCCGATTGGGCTTCGAACAGTTCCCATGACGGCATTGAGACGACAGCAGCGTTCACGCCTTCAGAAGCGAGTTGTTCACGTGCTTCGACGAGGACGTGGACTTCTGAGCCTGTACCGAGAAGAAGGACGTCCGCTTCGCTCGAGTCACCTGCGACGACATAGGCACCTTTTGCCGCGTCTTCGACAGATGTTCCTGCGAGTTCTGGCAACGCTTGACGCGTCAAGACGAGAAGTGACGGAGCTGACGTCGTCGTGATCGCTTGTTTCCAAGCGGCGATCGTCTCTTTTCCGTCTGCCGGACGGAGAACTGACAAGTTCGGCATCGCCCGGAAGCTCATCAAGTGCTCGACCGGTTCGTGCGTCGGACCGTCTTCACCGACTGCGATCGAGTCATGCGTCAAGACGAATGTCGACGGGATTCCCATGAGTGCAGCGAGACGGACCGCTGGGCGGAGGTAATCCGAGAAGACGAAGAACGTTGCGCCATAAGGAAGTACGCCACCGTGAAGCGCCATCCCGTTGACAGCTGCCGCCATTGCGAATTCACGGACACCGAACCAGATGTTACGGCCGGCCGGATCTTCGTCGAAGTCAGCAGCGCCTTTAATCATCGTGTTGTTCGAGCCGGCGAGGTCAGCCGATCCCCCGAACAATGTCGGTACCGCTTTTGCGATCGCGTTCAAGACTTCTCCGCTCGTTTGGCGCGTCGCTTTTTTCGACCCGATTTCAAACGTCGGCAACTCGCTATCCCAACCTTCAGGAAGTTCGTTGTTCATCGCACGTTCGAACTGAGCACCGAGCTCAGGATGAGCCGATTTGTAGGCT
This sequence comes from Exiguobacterium sp. SH3S1, assembly GCF_004337105.1. NCBI lineage: Bacteria > Bacillati > Bacillota > Bacilli > Caryophanales > Exiguobacterium > Exiguobacterium sp. SH3S1. The sequence continues at coordinate 92,770 of NZ_SJUW01000005.1, forward strand.
GCGACGAGTTCGTTCCAATCCGACTCAGCTTTAGCGCCAGGCTCAACGACTTTATCGTTGAACAAGTCGTACACTTCGTTCGGGACGTAGAACGTCTCGCCTTCCCATTTATAGAACTGTTTCGTGAGTTCGATCTCTGCTTCTCCAAGTGGAGCGCCGTGTGATGCTGATTTACCTGATTTATTCGGTGAACCGAAACCGATGACGGTCTTCACTTCAATCATCGTCGGTTTCGACGTCTCAGCTTTCGCCTCGTCGATCGCTTTGGCGATCGTATCGATGTCCGTTCCATCCTCGACGCGAATGACTTGCCATCCGTAAGCGTTGAACCGATCTTCTACGCTTTCCGAGAACGACTTATGAAGGTCGCCATCAAGCGAGATGTCGTTTGAATCATACAAGACGACGAGTTTCCCGAGTTTCAAGTGACCGGCGAGCGAGGCAGCCTCGGCCGACACACCTTCCATCAAGTCACCGTCTCCACAGATCCCGAACGTATAGTGGTCGACCACGTTGAACTCATCGCGGTTGTATGTTGCTTCCAAATGTTTTTCAGCCATCGCCATACCTACAGCCATCGCAATCCCTTGGCCGAGTGGTCCCGTCGTTGCGTCTACACCTGCAGTGTGACGATACTCAGGGTGTCCTGGCGTCTTCGAGTCCATTTGACGGAACGACTTGATGTCGTCGAGTGAAAGGTCGTAACCAGACAAGTGAAGCAGCGAGTACAACAGCATCGAACCGTGTCCCGCTGAAAGGACGAACCGATCGCGGTTGAACCAGTTCGGGTTTTTCGGGTTGTGACGCATTTTGTCTGTCCAAAGCGTGAACGCCATCGGGGCCGCACCCATCGGCATACCTGGGTGACCTGAGTTCGCTTGTTGGACAGCATCAATCGAGAGCGTCCGAATCGAGTTAATCGCTAATAATTCTTTAGTAGTTGTTTCCACTAATTTCATCCTCTCTGTTGTTAAGAAAGTTTCTACCCGTCATATTTTAGCACACTCAATCGTGTGTCACAACTAATTAAATAGTATGTCACATTGGTTGGAATCGTTTACTTCCATACGTCTGTTTTCGAGGGAATGGTCGAACCTTATCGAGCTTCGTGTATAACAAACATGCACATCCTATACGAAATAGGATGTGCATTCGAGTTCATTCAGAACGGTGTCGGTTCTGTTCGTCTTTTAGTTTTTCTGGTGTCACGTCGTTGCCTTCCGGATCGACGACTTTCATGCCCATCATCTGGGATTTGAACGATTGACGGAACGCTTTTAAATATTGTTGACGTAACGCTTGTTGCTCGTCCATCTCTTGTTGTGACAAGCCGTCTGTCTTTGCCTTGTTGGCGAGGAAGTTAATCCGCTCCAATTGTTCGGGTGCTAACATGAGGTTCGCCCCCTCTCTACTGAATTTGTAGTTCTACTGTACAAAATCAGGGCGCAGGAATCAAGTTTCTGGCACTGCCACATGTTCCAAATAGCGACGGTTCACAGTCGCTTTCGAGACTTCGTAGCCGAATCCGCGGAGCGTGGCCGCGATTTCAGCGAAGGTGAGCCCCCGCTCCCGAAGTTGGACGATCTCCTCGATCGGCACTTCGATCCGGCTCCTCCCACCTTGGTCATGGTGCTGAATGTTGCGTTGCGGGTTGAAGCCGTTCGCGACCGCCCGGCGCATGCCGCGCGATATCTTGGCGTTATGAATCTTCCGTTGATACTCCTCGACGACGCTGACAATCTCAAGCACCATCTTTTCGGCGTCGGAGACGACGTATTCATCGGACGACTGCATCGTCAACAGCCGGACGTTATGCTTCATGAGCGTATGCAAGATGGCGATTTTTGCATTCCCCCGGCCGAGGCGACTGTCATCGCTCACGAGCACGGCATCGAGCTTTGACGCCGATACATGCTCTAACAAATCGAGCAGACCCGTCCGATTGACCTCGAAACCGCTCTCTTGTTCAGTGATCACATCGATTACTTCCGCATCGAGACGTTTGGCCATCTGTAACAATTCCGCTTCTTGCCTCGTGAGCGAGGTTTCCTGAGTTGACTTGTTCGTCGATACGCGACAATAAATGACGACTCGCATCTCGTCACTCCCTTTCTTTCCAGTCATCCTTTTACGATACACAGGATGAGCGGGTGTTCGCAATCCAAATCGATCATTCAGCGGCGAACCACGTCGTTTTCCGTTCTTCTTTTTCCGCACGTTCCGCTAACAGCTGGGCTTCGAGCGTTTCCGCTTCGTTGAACGCAACTTCTTGTTCGATACTTCTTTCGACCGTCATCATTGTCGGCTCGACAACTTCGCCTTGGCGAAACTCGCCGACTAAGTAAAAGGCGAACATCCCGAGCACTACCATTCCGACCAATATGAATCCGTTGATTGTATCTTTCATTTGAACCGCCTCCAAATATGAGAATATGCGTTCTTAGGAACGTCTGTTCGTTCATCTGTTCTCATCATAAAACAAGAACTTCTGTTCGGTCAAGAAAAAACGAACGAATGTTTGTACGCTCATATGTTCTTGTGTTAAAATAAATCCATAAAGAATAGGATGCGTTCGCAGGTTATTCGACATAAACGAGGTGAAATCCATTGAAAAAAATGTCAGCAAGACAGCAACAGATTCTTGATTTTATAAAAGCTGAAGTCCGGACGAAAGGTTATCCGCCGTCAGTCCGCGAAATTGGTGAAGCCGTCGGTCTCGCATCGAGCTCGACCGTGCACGGTCACTTGGACCGTCTTGAAAAACGTGGATTGATTCGGCGCGATAAGACAAAACCGCGCGCGCTCGAAGTGTTGAGCGAGGACGCCCCATCTATCGAGGAGCGTGAGACGGTCATGTACGTTCCGGTCATCGGGAAAGTTACGGCCGGAACACCGATTACGGCGATCGAGAACGTGGAAGAACACTTCCCGCTCCCGGCCCACGTCGTCGGTTCGGATAACGTGTATATGCTCTCCGTCTCTGGCGATTCGATGATCAACGCCGGAATCCTCGACGGAGACCGCGTACTCGTCAGACAACAGAACACGGCAGACAATGGAGAGATTGTCGTCGCGATGACGGACGAGGGTGAGGCGACCGTCAAACGGATCTACAAAGAGGCGTCGAAAGTCCGACTCCAGCCGGAGAACGATGAACTTGAGGCGATGTATTTCGATAACGTATCCATTTTAGGGAAGGTCATCGGTGTATACCGGACGATCCATTAATGGCTAGCGGCAAGACACATACGCGTACGAACCTCGTGGCAATCGGTGCTTTAGCGATTGCCACGCCTTTTATTGATGTCGATATCCCGACTACCCTTTTCCTCGGTGCGCTTATCGGGACGTTCTGGCTCTCCCCGGACCTCGATTTGAAATCGGATGCATACTATCGGTGGGGACCGCTGCGTGGCTTTTGGCTCCCTTACGTGAAGCTGATGCCGCACCGGTCGCCGCTGTCGCACTTGCCGGTGTTGAGCGATCTCATTCGTGTCATCTACCTTGGCTTCCCGCTCGCGCTCATCCTTACGTTCACTCCGTATGAAGCGGCTGTGAAGACGTGGCTCGACTTGAACGGCATCCCGTTCTTCCTCGGTCTCGTGTTCGCGACGACGCTCCATACGGCACTCGACTATGCGTCCACATTTTTCAAACGTGCGTTCTAATCGCAAAACAAGCGACCACTCAATTTCGAGTGGTCGCTTGTTTTGACTAAAAAAACGCCCGATCCAAGAAACTGGATCGAGCGTTTTTTCAAGTTCATTCGACTTAGTAGAGCGTCATGTACTGATCGCGTTCCCACTCCGTCACTTGCGTGCGGAACATGTCCCACTCGATCTCTTTCAACTCGAGGAAGTGTTCGCCGATGTGGTCACCGAGCGAATCCATGACGATTTTGTCGGCGCGGAGTACTTCGAGTGCGTCGAAGAGTGTCGCCGGAAGATCGTCGATGCCGTTCGCAACACGCTCTGGCTTGTCCATCACGTAGATGTTGCTGTCGATCGGTTTCGGTGCTTTCAAGTCTTTCTCGATGCCGTCAAGACCAGAAGCTAAGAGGGCCGAGAGCGCGAGGTACGGGTTCGCCGCCGGGTCGACCGAACGTACTTCGATACGTGTCGAGAGGCCACGGGCAGCCGGTACACGGACGAGCGGTGAACGGTTACGGGCGCTCCATGCGACGTAGCATGGTGCTTCGTATCCAGGCACGAGACGCTTGTACGAGTTGACCGTTGGGTTACAGATCGCCGTGAACGCACGTGCATGCTCGAGGATACCAGCTGTGAAGGCACGTGCCGTATCCGAGAGCTCCATGTCACCGTTCGGGTCGTAGAACACGTTCGTGTCGCCTTTAAAGAGTGACATGTTCGCATGCATCCCTGAACCGTTGACACCGAAGAGTGGTTTCGGCATGAACGTCGCGTGAAGGCCATACTTCGCCGCGATCGTCTTGACGACGAGTTTGAACGTTTGGATGTTGTCGGCAGTCGTTACCGCATCCGCGTATTTGAAGTCGATTTCATGCTGTCCTGGTGCGACTTCGTGGTGTGACGCTTCGATCTCGAAGCCCATGTTTTCGAGCTCGATAACGATTTCTTTACGGCAGTTCTCGCCTGAATCGACCGGTGCCAAGTCGAAGTAACCGCCTTGGTCGTTCAATTCGAGTGTCGGCTGTCCGTTCAAGTCTTTCTTGAAGAGGAAGAATTCTGGCTCTGGTCCGACGTTGAACGCTGAGAAGCCGAGCTTTTGCATGTGCTCGAGGTTGCGTTTCAAAATGCCGCGCGGGTCACCGCTGAACGGTGTGCCGTCCGGATTATAAATATCACAAATTAAGCGAGCGACTTTACCGCTGCCGTCTGTCCATGGGAAGACAACCCACGTGTTAAGGTCTGGATAGAGGTACATGTCTGATTCCTCGATGCGTACGAACCCTTCGATTGAAGAGCCATCGAACATCATCTTGTTATCAAGTGCTTTGTCCAATTGGCTGATTGGCACCTCGACGTTTTTAATCGTACCGAGGATATCCGTGAATTGAAGACGAATAAAGCGTACGTCCTCTTCTTGTGCGATCCGTTTGATGTCTTCTTTTGTGAACGTTTTTCTGGCCATGGTAAAAGTCCCCTCTCACATTGTGTAATGGTTTGTGTACTGGCGTCATCGATAAAAACGTGACAACTCTCCTTGGATGAGCGACGTTTTATTGAAACGACCAGCTTCTTGAAGCTGTGTTTTCAATAATTGATGTAACTCTTTCTCGGAAATCTTTGGCGGTTCGCTTGGCGGAGCCGCAGAAGCAGATTGTTCTGTCTCTTTGGCACCGTCGTTGTCGAGCATATGGCGAATCGCCGCCAAGTTGAAGCCTTGGTCAATGAAATCTTTGATTGCGAGCAAACGTTCGACATCATTAAAGGAATAAAGTCGTCGTTTCGATTCCGTCCGACTAGGCGAAACCAGACCCTGTTCTTCGTAATATCGAATCTGCCTGCCTGTCAGTTGCGTCAGATCTTGGACGATCCCAATCGGAAACAACGGGTTGGAGCGACGAAATTGATCGGCCATCCCTTACCCCTCCTTTTCTGTCTCACAATGTGAGAATAATACATGACAACTTTCCTGTCAATAGATGTTAAGAAAGTTAACATGACATTTCGGTTACAACGTTTGAGTTGAATTTTCACGGTCAAATGTGACGAGCCCTTTCGTCCGCAATTGGCTCAAGGCGAGCATTAACGCGACTTTCACGTGTGCATAGGTCAAGCCACCTTGGACGTATGCCGTGTACGGCGCCCGGAGTGGTCCGTCCGCTGAAAGTTCGATCGACGAGCCTTGGATGAACGTCCCGGCCGCCATGATGACGTCGTCCTCATAGCCTGGCATATAGGCCGGCACCGGCAGCGCGTGGGCGTTGACCGGGGACGCCATCTGGATGCTCTGACAGAACGCGATCATCTTGTCGCGGTCGCGGAACGTGACCGATTGAATCAAATCGGTCCGCTGTGACGTATAATGCGGATCGGTCTCAAAGCCGAGCAAGCCGAGCAGGCTCGCCGTCAAATGGGCCCCTTTCAACGCTTGGGCGACCGTGTGCGGCGCCATATAAAAGCCTTGATACATCTCCTGCAGCGAATAGAGCGACGGACCGGCCTCGCTGCCGATGCCTGGCGTCGTCATCCGGAACGAGCATCGTTCGATCAATGCTTTCGTCCCGGCGATATAGCCACCCGTCTTCGCCAAGCCACCGCCCGGGTTTTTAATGAGCGAACCGGCCATGAGGTCGGCTCCGACATGTGTCGGCTCAATCGTCTCGACAAATTCGCCGTAGCAGTTGTCGACGAAGACGAACACGTGCGGGTGCGCTGCTTTGATCGCCGCGATCGCCTCGCCGATTTCACGCACCGGGATGCTGCGTCGATTGGCGTACCCTTTCGAACGTTGGATGCCGACGAGCTTCGTCTCGGGGCGGATCCGTTCGATCGCAGTCGCGACATCGATTTGATCGTCTTTCAACTCGACCGTATCGTAGCCGACACCGAGTTCTTTCAATGAACCGCGGCCGTCGCCACGGATGCCGACGATCTCTTCGAGCGTATCGTACGGTTTACCCGTGATATACAAGAGTTCATCTCCCGGTAACAACACACCGAACAAGGCAATCCCGATCGCGTGTGTCCCCGAGATGATTTGCGGACGACAGAGGGCGAGTTCGGCCCCGAACACGTCCGCATAGATCGACTCGAGCGTGTCGCGCCCGATATCGTCATAGCCGTACCCGGTCGTCGGATTGAAATGAAAGTCCGACACTTTATGCTTCTTGAACGATTCGAGGACACGGTATTGGTTGAACTCCGCCGTTTCCTCGATCGCTTCAAAATAAGGTTTCACCCGTTGTTCCGCTTGCTTGACGAACGGGGCGAGTTCATCGTAATGCTCAATCTTTTCTTGCCACATCATTCACACCTCAAATGGTTTCAGCGTCGCATATAGACGCGTGTCTTCTCTCATATAACCGACAAGTTCGACCGAGCCGTCGTCAAGGAAGTTCTCCTCGAGCCGGTACATCGAATCTTTGGCCGGATGGTAATGTTCGAACGAGCTGACCGGCAAGACGACGTGCACTTTCGTCAACACGTCCGAAATCTTGTCCTCGATCGCGCCGATGAGCGTCTCGATATCGGCCGAGTCGAGCGCCGAGATGACGAGCGGTCCACCGACGAAGTCAGCCGTCAAGCGATCTTTCTTGTTGTACACTTCGAGCTGCGGCAACTCACTCGCGCCGAGATCGGACAAGACCGAATTGGTCGTATCGATCTGGTTCATGTAGTGCGGGTTCGACGCGTCGATGACATGAAGCACGAGGTCGGCTCCGAGCACTTCTTCAAGCGTCGAGCGGAACGCGGCGACGAGTTTCGTCGGCAAGTCGCGGATGAACCCGACCGTGTCGGTGATCAATACTTTCCCACCGCGCGGCAGTTCGAGCTCACGCGTGAGCGGGTCGAGCGTCGCGAACAGTTCATCCTGTTCATACGTGTCGGCATCGGTCAGACGGTTGAAGATGGTCGACTTGCCGGCGTTCGTGTAACCGACGAGCGCGACTTGGAACACACGGTTCTCTTTCCGGCGCACACGGTAGCGGTCACGGTGCGCGACCGTGCCTTCGAGTTGCTTCTTGATCTCATCGATGCGGCGCTTAATGTGACGGCGGTCACTTTCAAGTTTCGTCTCACCCGGTCCACGCGTCCCGATCCCGCCTCCGAGTCGTGACAACTGTGTGCCTTGCCCGATCAGGCGTGGGAGCAAGTAGTTCATCTGGGCGAGCTCGACTTGGAGCTTCCCTTCTTTCGACTGGGCCCGTCCGGCGAAGATGTCCAAGATGAGTTGCGTCCGGTCGATCAATTTCATCTCGTCCGGGTCGTTCAACGAGATCCGAATGTTTTTCGATTGGGCCGGTGACAGCTCAGCGTTGAAGATGACGATATCCGGCTCAAACTGTTCGATGAGCACGGCGAGCTCCTCGACTTTCCCTTTCCCGATAAACGTCCGGCGGTCGACTTGTTGCCGTTTCTGGTCGAGCCTTGCGACGACCTCACCTTTTGCTGTATCGACCAATTCGACGAGTTCACCCATCGATTGTTCATATGTCCAATCGTCGACGGTCGGTAGCTGACACCCGACGATAATCACTTTCTCTCGTTCCATATACATCCCTCATTCCTAATAAGTCTCATCCTCCATCTTACCACGAATCCATGAATGGAGAACGTCCGTTTGTGGTACGATATGAAGAGAAGGAGGGACGTCCCATGACGAAACGCAGAAAAGAGTACTCGCTCCCCGAGTATATCGAAACGTATTTATATCATCTCGGTGCGAGCGGCCGCCAGCCATCGACGCTGAAACGCTATCGCTACGACTTGATCGACGTGCACAAATACTTCAGCGACCATAACGTCGAACTCGTCACCCCCGAGGAATGGCTCGCCGTCCCGCTCGAGTCATGGAAGACGTTCATCAACGATTTTTTGATCGAAGAGAAACAGTACCAACAGGCGACGGTCGCCCGCATCGTCACCGTCATCAACAGCTTGACCCAGTTTTTGAACCCGCTCCGCAAAAAGATGCTCGCCTATTCGCAACCGGCGCACACGCTCACCATCGACCAGATCGCGTTACAGTCCGAGTTCGACAAGCTCGTCCGGACGATCCGGTCGCCGCGGGGATTGAGCGAGAACCAGCTTCAGGCTCATCCCTATCTCGTCAACCGCAACGCGCTCATCGTCACACTGTTCTACAAATACGGTTTGCGCGTCCATCATATCATCCGTCTGAAAATGAACGACCTACACTTGGCGAGCTACGAGTTCGACGTCTATGACCGGCTCGGTAACAAGTTCACGCTGAAGCTGACGCCTGAGGACCAATCGCTCCTCATGAACTATCTCGCCGACATCCCGACGCCGGTGCGCCCGCGCTGGTACTCGGAAGATCCCGTCTTCGTCTCGTTCGACTTTGCCCGGATGACGTTCCGCTGGGTGTACGCCAAAAACCAGCCGAAACAGCTGACGATCGTCATGATTACGAAGATGATGCGCCAGTTGAACGAGCGCAGCGGCGTCACCCGCTCGGTCACCCCGTCGATGCTCCGGAACGCCCATGTCTTGAAGACGTATGCGACCGACATGACCTCTCTCGAGCGGATGAACGTGACGTGCATGCATAAAGAGTCGTCGCTCCGCCGATACGAGCAGGCGTATGCCGAGTTCGGTGCCGAGCTGTTCGGTGAAAATGTGACGAACTAAAACCCGCCCTTTTCCGAGGACGGGTTTTGCTTTGTCGATCAATGGGCCCATTCATCTTCTAGTAACCCGTAGACGACATGGTCGACGTACCGGTCGTACAGCCATTCGGCGTCTCGAAGCACGCCTTCTTGTTTGAAGCCGAGCCGTTCCGGCAGCGCCCGGCTCTTCACGTTCCCGGTCGCGACACGGATCTCGATTTTATGTAAGCGGAGTTCCTTAAATCCGTACTCGATGATCGCTTCGAGCGCTTGGCTCATGATCCCTTTCCCTTGAAAATCTTGGCCGAGCCAATAGCCGACCGTCCCGCACTTGATGCCCGCATCAAGATCGTTGAAGCCGATCGTGCCGGCGAGCTCATCTTGATAGAAGATAGCGAACGATTTCGGATAGCCGCCCGTCTCAATCAATCCTTTGATTCGCCCTTCGATGTTTCGTCTCGAGTCCTCGATCGTCTCGATGTAATCGAGCCATCCGAGCCACTCGCGAAGATATGGCTTCGACGCCATCGTCAATTGGAACAACGCCTCCGCGTCGTCGATGGTAAACATCCGTAACTGTAGCTGTCCATTGATGTCATAGGTCAACATGAGAATCCCCCAAAACGATTTCCAATCATTGTTTTCGTAATCGTTTTATTGTAAACCATCTGTAAATAATTTGAAAGCGGTGAAAATATGTAAGCTGGCTTCATTCATCCCACCCCAAATTGAATAGTTCTGGAGGAGATTTGTGATGAAGTCATTTATCCGGTTTGATGTCTTCCCACAATTGGAAACGCGTTTCTTGTAGCTGCTCGAGATAGCCTGATCTTGTATAACGAACGATTTGATTCCCTTCACATTTGTCGTGAGGCGTCATCACCACCCCATCGGCATACGATTCATCGATGACTTCCATGTAGATGATGTCTTCAAAGCAGAGCTTCACGTTCACCACCTCGCTTTGCGGAGAAATTCCATTCGCCTCAAGCCGCTCACGGAAGGAGGCGTTCCGCTTCCTAGGATGGTCGTAGAGCTGTAGATTAAATGTCAGGCTTTTGTTGGGACCGATGTCATAATTGAAAGCGAACACCTCAATCGTCCCGTCATACAGGAACAAATCTTCAAATCTCATTGGAAACCACCTTTCCAGGATGTTCATACTGAAACACACCGTAGCCATATCCTTGCGTCAAATTGCCTCCAATGAACAATGAGACGGTTTCTGTCTCGGTCGGGTTTAAGAATCGGAACCCTTCCCACTCTTCATAGTGTTCGACTACTGACACAAGTTGACGCATCTCGTGTTCTGAAAGCCTTGAAACGTCGCAGCTCACCTTATACGTCTTCGACCACTTCCATTTCCCGATACGTTCTATCGAATGGTCGCATCCCGTACGCTTCGCCCAGATATCAAAATTGGACAAAAATTCATTCTTAAATGACACGACTTGAAACGATTGCACTCCAAGCGTAACCAATAAATCAGCAAGGAATGGTGCATGTTCTTTCAATTTTGGTAAACCGAACTCTCTCCATTAGCTGTCCCAAGAAAAATCATAGAGTGATCCCATTTTTGCAGAAAACGAATCCGGATCATGAAACGTCTGGCTGTGTGCCAATAAAAAATCGAGAATGGAAACATCGTGTCCGGCTAACTCAATAGGCACAACTTTTTCTGTATGTAGCTTGCGATGATACGGGTCATACAAAAAAACTAGTTTTTCATTCGAATAGATTCCGAACGGTAACGTCAAATCGATCCATCGAAGCTGAAGCAATTCTGGCTTCGTCACATGTAAGTTCAGCTCTGAAAAGTCTGTCACTCGGTAAGCATCACGCGGCAAACTTTGTGACCAGATTGTTCTTAATTGAAACAACTCAATCGTCTGGAACGAATGCGCGTGTAGTTGCTCAACATTTATATCATCGAAGTTCATCATACATCCCCCTTTCGCTCAATGAATTATGAATGGATGACGAAAAAATATCTTATACTGGTAGAAACTGCTGAAACGGAGTGAAAAAACATGGCCACCCTCTCAGCTGAAGACAAAAACGAGTTATTAGCTATCGTCGAATCACGCTTTCACACCCACATGGAGCGACATCTCGATGCCGTCTGGTCAGACGTCTTGACGAAGCTTAAGACGGATTCGAACAAGCTCATCGCACTCTCTGAAATGGAAAAGACCGGTGGTGAACCGGATGTTATCCGCCTCCCGAACGGAGACCTCGTCTTCTGTGACTGCTCAGCCGAAAGTCCGAGCGGTCGCCGCAGCCTGTGCTATGACGAACCGGCGTTGACGGCTCGCAAGAAGAACAAGCCGTCTGGGAGCGCCGTCACATTGGCTGAGGTGATGGGAATAGCGCTACTGAACGAAGTAACGTATCGCCATTTACAGACGCTCGGCGCGTTCGACTTGAAGACATCGAGCTGGATTGCCACCCCGGGAGCGATTCGTCAAAAGGGCGGCGCCTTGTTCTGTGACCGCCGCTATGACCATATCTTCGTCTACCATAACGGGGCCGATTCATACTATGCGGCCCGTGGGTTCCGCGGGATGTTTACTATTTGAGCAGGGCCTTGTGCCTTGCTTTTTTTATCCAATAAGCCAGTGAAAGACGACGGGGATGTACTTTACAAAGAACAGACCTACGAAAAAAATAAAGACGATTTTTACTGGCCACATGTACCAATCATTATATTTTCGAGTAAGGAATAGAAACGCAGCATATGTGATTGCATTCCCGGTAACATCTGGCTCCTCCATACTTTGCGCAATCAACTCTTTCCATCCCGGAAATGGACCCGGCGCAAACGAAGCCGCAAAGTCCGGAGTTATATTGTTTTTTAATCTCACATACCAAGCGAACACATACACCGAAATGAAGAATAGCGACCACATCATTACAACCATATTCAGCAATCGGCCTTTCCAGCTCTCACTTCGGAAATAGAACACTGCCATCAAAGCCACTACGCTAAAGATGACATTGATGATGAATGGCGGTGAAATCGTCAGGATAGAGAATGTTTCAGCGGACAGGAGCGTGCCGCTCACTACACTTGAAGCTTGCATCATCCTCGCTCCCCTATCTCTTTTACATACGGAACAATCTCATCATATAATCCGATGTGCATCCCGACGTCCTTAAAGCTTCCTAACATCATTCGTATAAGCTCCTTATTCTAAATTCGGTATTTGAAATAATATGTACTTCAATCTTCTAGTGCATCTTTTCAAATTTTAGAACCTGTCCTCTTAAATGTCTACCAAAATTTTCAAACAAAAACAGCATGCCCGATATAGGCATGCTGTGGTTCATTCCTCTACTGCAGACGATTTGTCTGCAGTCCAATCTTACGCGTGGAGCGTCACGTTCAACTCTTCCGCGACCGCCTTGAAGGCAGCGAGCGCGCGGTCGAGGTCGTCACGCGTATGCTCCGCCGTCACAATCGTCCGGATGCGGGCCTTGCCCTTCTCGACCGTCGGGAAGGCGATACTTTGCGCGAACACGCCGTGGTCTTTCAGCTTGTCCGAGAACGTGTGCGCGAGCGTCTCTTCCCCGAGCATGACCGGTGTGATCGGCGTCGTCGCGTGGCCGATGTCGAAGCCGAGGTCACGGAGACCCGATTTGAAGAACTCGGTGTTCGCCCAAAGCTTGTCGAACAGCTCTTCTTCTTCTTTCATGACACGAATCGCCTCACGGTTCGCCGCGACGACCGCTGGTGGGTGTGACGTCGAGAACAAGAACGGACGCCCTTTTTGAATCAAGAAGTCACGGACGTCGTTCGAACAGGCGACGTAGCCGCCGAGGACCCCGATCGCTTTCGACAACGTCCCGACTTGAAGCGCGACGCGGCCATCGAGACCGAAGTGGTTGACCGTCCCGCGACCGTTCTGCCCGAGCACGCCCGACGCGTGCGCGTCGTCGACCATGACCGCAGCATCATACTTCTCGGCGAGCTCGACGATCTCCGGGAGCGGTGCGATGTTGCCGTCCATCGAAAAGACGCCGTCCGTGACGACGAGACGCGTCCGGTAGTCTTGCGTCTCTTTCAAGGCCGCCTCTAAGTCTTCAAGGTCGGTATGCTTGTAGATGCGACGGGCCGCTTTCGTCAGACGGATGCCGTCGATGATCGAGGCGTGGTTGAGCGCGTCACTGATGACGACGTCTTCCGGTCCGAGCAGCGCCGACAAGACGCCGAGGTTCGTCGCGAATCCCGATTGGAACACGAGTGCCGCTTCCGTATGCTTGAACTCGGCGAGTTCACGCTCGAACGCCTCGTGCATCTCGAACGTTCCGGCGATCGTCCGGACCGACCCCGTCCCGGCCCCGAACGCTTCGACCGCTTCGATCGCGGCTTGTTTTAAGCGTGGGTGGTTGGCGAGTCCGAGGTAGTTGTTCGACGACAATTGGACGAGCGACTTACCGTTGATTGTGACCTCGTTCCCTTGCGCCGATTCGAGCGGCACGAGCGAGCGGAACGTGCCCGCTTGTTTCATTTCATTGACTGCTTCTGTAATATGTTCAAATGCCATATCGATTCCCCCTGTTTATGGTAGTAAGACGACTTTCCCGCATTTCCCGGCCCGCATGAGCTCGAAACCTTGCTCGAACTCCTCGAGCTTGAAGACGTGGGTGATGATCGGTTCGACGTTCAATTGGCCGGACGCGAGCATTGTCGACACTTGGCCCCACGTCTCGTACATTTTACGACCGGTGATGCCTTGGACCCGGATTCCTTTGAAGACGACGTCACGCGTCAAATCGAGCGCGACCGGTCGTGCCGGAAGTGACAAGACGTTGACGTCGCCGCCCGCCGTCACCATCTTGAACGCCTGGTCGATCGCGACCGGATGCCCGCTCATCTCACAGACGACGTCGATCCCGTCCCCGTCCGTCTCATCCATGATCAGGTCGAGCGGATTTTGGTCCATGCTGTTGATGACGACGTCCGCTCCCATCTGTTCTGCAAGCTTCAACCGGTACGGATTGATGTCAATCGCATACACGCGGCTCGCACCGGCCGCCTTGGCGACGCCGACGGCCATGAGACCGATCGGGCCGCAGCCGACGATGGCGACAGATTGTGCCGTTACGTCACTTGCGAGCACGGTATGGACCGCGTTACCGAGCGGTTCTTGAATCGACGCGAGCTTCGACGGCATCGTCTCCGGGTTCACCCATAAGTTCTCTTCCGGCATGACGACATACTCGGCGAAACAGCCTTGGGTGTCGACCCCGATAATTTTCGTGTTTTTACAGATGTGATACTGACCACGCAAGCATTGTTTACACTGGTGGCAGACGATGTGTGTCTCGGCCGACACGGTCTGACCGACTTTGATGCGCTTCGCCCCTTCCCCGAGCGCCACGACTTCCCCTGAAAACTCATGCCCGAACACGTAAGGCGGTTTGACCCGGCTCTTCGCCCAGTCGTCCCATTCATAAATATGGACGTCGGTCCCGCAAATCGATGTCGCTTTCACTTTAATCAATACTTCACCGGCACCCGGTGTCGGAATCGGCACCTCGACCAGCTTTGCCCCAAATCCGGCCGTGTGTTTTTGAATCGCTTTCATCACAGGTGTCGTTGCTTCCTTCTCTGTCGTTGACACGAGCTGTTCCATCGAAAACGTCCCCCTCTTGTCTGTTTGTCGAACTTCACGTTCTCTTTCATCTTGTCATAAAATGACGAAACTGAGAAGATAGAACCTCATTTTTCAACAAAAAAGAGAAGCCATCCGCTCCGATGGCTTCTCTTCACAAGAATAGGACCTATGTCCCGACCGCACAAGCTCATCTAGGTTCGATGATGAGCTTGATGGCAGTTCGTTCTTCTCCGTCAATTAGAATATCCGTGAACGCTGGAATACAGATCAAATCAAGACCGCTCGGCGCGACGAAACCGCGGGCGATGGCGACAGCTTTGATGGATTGATTGAGCGCACCGGCGCCGATCGCTTGAATCTCACACGTTCCTTTTTCACGAAGAACGCCAGCTAATGCACCCGCAACGGAGTTGGGATTCGATTTTGCTGAAACTCTGAGTACGTCCATTCTTGTTTCCCCCTCGGGTAGGTTGTTCAATCAAACCAGACGGTCTGATCATCTAGGTGTATGCGTTCAATCTTGGTCGCTCGTTTCGACTGGTCGTCGATTGTGATTAAAACTCCATTAAGTTGTTCCCGTCCCTCGGCAACTTCAAACCGGACTGGGAGTTGTGTCACAAACTTTTTCAACACGACAGACGCGTCCATGCCGAGGACACCGTCGAGCGGACCTGTCATCCCGACATCAGTGATATACGCCGTCCCGTTTTTGAGCACGCGCTCATCGGCGGTTTGGACATGGGTATGCGTCCCGACGACGGCTTGGACACGACCGTCTAGGTGGTACCCCATCGCAATCTTCTCACTCGTCGCCTCGGCGTGCATATCGACGAAGATGGCATCGACGTCATCCCGAACCTCATCGACGAGGGCGTCGACTTTGCGGAACGGACAATCGAGCGACGGCAAGAACACCGTCCCCATGACGTTGATGACGGCAAGCTTCTTCCCGTTCTGCTTGAGCACCATCATGCCGACACCGGGCGTGCCGTCCGGATAGTTGGCCGGACGGACGATGCGCTCGGCGTCGTCGATCCAATCAAAGATTTCACGGTTGTCCCATGTATGGTTCCCCATCGTCACGCCGTGGAATCCAAGTTCGAGAAATTGTTGGTATATTTTTTTTGTGATACCGCGCCCGTTGGCTGCGTTCTCACCGTTGACGAGCATGAACGTCGGACTGTACTTGCTTTTCAGGCGCCCGATTTGTGCTGCCAAGATGTCACGACCCGGTTTCCCGACGACGTCACCGATAAATAAAATCTTCATAAATATTTCCTCCTTCAAAACAGAAAAAGCGGAGAATGTCTCCGCTTTTTACTTCGCATAATCGACGGCACGCGTTTCACGAATGACCGTCACTTTAATTTGTCCTGGATAATCCAGTTCATCTTCGATCCGTTTGCAAATATCGCGGGCCATCTTGTTCGCCACGACGTCGTCGACGACGTCTGGGCGGACGATGATGCGGACTTCGCGTCCTGCTTGGATCGCATATGATTTCTCGACACCTTCGAACGACTCACAAATTGACTCGAGGCGTTCTAAGCGGCGAATGTAACTCTCGAGCGTCTCTTGACGAGCGCCCGGCCGTGCCGCAGACAACGCGTCTGCCGCCGCGACGAGAACAGCGATCGTCGATGTCGCTTCGACGTCTCCATGGTGCGAGGCGATCGAGTTGATGACGACCGGATGTTCTTTATACTTCGTGGCCAGCTCGACGCCGATTTCGACATGGCTGCCCTCGACTTCATGGTCGATCGCTTTCCCGATATCGTGGAGGAGTCCCGCTCGCTTGGCGAGCGTCACGTCTTCCCCGAGCTCGGCGGCCATCATGCCGGCGAGGTGGGCCACTTCGACCGAATGGGCGAGTACGTTTTGACCGTAACTCGTCCGGTAACGCATGCGTCCGAGTGTTTTGATAAGGTCAGGATGTACCCCGTGGATCCCAGCCTCAAACGTCGCTTCCTCACCGTATTCACGGATGCGCTCATCGACTTCGCGGCGTGACTTCTCGACCATCTCTTCGATCCGGGCCGGATGGATCCGTCCGTCTTGCACGAGTTTTTCTAGCGTCATCTTGGCGATCTCACGACGGACCGGGTCAAATCCGGACAAGATGACCGCTTCAGGCGTGTCATCGATGATGAGATCGATCCCAGTGAGCGTCTCGAGCGTGCGGATGTTACGTCCTTCACGACCGATGATGCGCCCTTTCATCTCGTCACTCGGCAAGTTGACGACGGATACCGTCGTCTCAGCGACATGTTCAGCCGCATAACGTTGCATCGTGAGAGACAACAAGTGTTTCGCTTTTTTATCAGCTTCAAGTTTTGCTTTTTGCTCGATGTCTTTTTGAAGGAGAGCAGCATCGTGAAGCGCTTCCTGCTTCGCTTCGTCCATGATGATGGTTCGTGCTTCTTCTTTCGACAAGGCCGCCACGCGTACAAGTTCTTGACGGGCTTCCTCGTATAATTCCTCCACTTTGCTTTCGAGCGTCTCTGCTTCCCGTTTCCGTTTCGCAATGCCCGCCTCGCGTTCATCCAAAGCATCTTCTTTCCGTTCGAGCATGTCTGCTTTCCGGTCAAGAAGCTCTTCTTTTTGAACGAAGCGATTCTCTTTCACTTTCTGCTCTTCGCGACGTTCGCGTAACTCTTGTTCCGTCTCATTGCGAAGTTGAATCATCTCTTCTTTTACTTCAAGCCGTGCCTCTTTTTGCATCGCTTCCGATTGTTGTTTCGCTTGCTCCACAATCTTGGTCGCTTCCGTCTCAGCACCTTGAATCTTCGCTTCGGCGATCGATTTACGCACAAAAAAACCTGCAACAAAAGCTATCGGCAAAAGGAGGATCAGAATAAGCCAATTTAGCCATTCCATCATGTTCACCTCCCTTTCGCAAGGTTATTTTATTTTTTTAAGATTGAATGACACGGGTGGACCCGCGCATAGCTTTATTGTACTTATTTACTTGTTAGAATGCAATGCAAGGACAGGATAGAACTCCCAATTCCTTAAAAAATATTGTGATATACAAAAAACCCGCTCGGACGCATCCGGCGGGTCGCTTGTTTAATCTTCTTCGATGAGTGAGAGCACTTCATCACTGTCGGCTTCGACCGTGACCGTCTTCTCACCGTTGAGACCGTAGTGATCACGAATTTGTTGTTCGATCGCTGCGGCGATTTGTGGATTTTCTTTCATGAACTGCTTCGCATTTTCACGACCTTGTCCAACGCGTTCTTCGTTGTACGAATACCAAGCAC
Organism: Exiguobacterium sp. SH3S1; assembly: GCF_004337105.1. NCBI lineage: Bacteria > Bacillati > Bacillota > Bacilli > Caryophanales > Exiguobacterium > Exiguobacterium sp. SH3S1. The sequence continues at coordinate 110,931 of NZ_SJUW01000005.1, forward strand.
CACTTTTTTGAACGATATCAAGATCGGCACCGATATCGATGAGTTCACCTTCACGTGAGATCCCTAGACCGTACATGATGTCGACTTCAGCTGTTTTAAATGGTGGGGCAACCTTATTCTTGACGACTTTGATCTTCGTCCGGTTACCGACCATTTCTTGGCCTTGCTTCAACGTCTCTGCACGACGAACTTCTAAACGAACCGACGAATAGAATTTCAAGGCACGTCCACCTGGAGTTGTTTCCGGGTTCCCGAACATGACACCGATTTTTTCACGAATCTGGTTGATGAAGATGACGATCGTCTTCGATTTGTTCGTCGCACCCGACAACTTACGGAGCGCTTGGCTCATGAGACGGGCTTGAAGTCCCATGTGTGAGTCACCCATCTCACCTTCGATTTCAGCTTTTGGCACGAGTGCCGCTACCGAGTCGACGACAAGGATGTCGACGGCACCAGAACGAACGAGCGCTTCTGCGATTTCGAGCGCTTGCTCCCCTGTGTCCGGCTGTGACAAGAGCAGTTCATCGATGTTGACACCGAGGTTGTGCGCGTACTTCGGATCGAGCGCGTGCTCCGCATCGACGAACGCTGCTTGGCCACCGCGTTTTTGGACTTCAGCGATCGCATGGAGCGCCACTGTCGTCTTACCTGAAGATTCCGGTCCGTACACTTCGATGACACGACCACGTGGATAGCCGCCTGCGCCGAGCGCGATGTCGAGGGCGATCGATCCTGACGGAGTGACGGATACTTGTTGATCTGTATTTTCACCGAGGCGCATGATTGAGCCTTTACCGAATTGTTTCTCAATTTGGCGTAATGCCATTTCTAACGCTTGTTTACGATCACTCATAAATTAATGAGCCTCCTTTGATTTGTATCTTCATTATAAACGAACCCAACCTTTTACACAAGGTTTTTACGAACGTTTATTCGCCTTTTTTCATTCGTTGCCACAATGCCCATAACCCGTCCTTGGCCGCCCGCGCCTGGATGACGTTCCGCTGTTGGTGCGGATAGACGCGTTCGATCACTTCCATACCTGACGGCGTCTTCACCCCGATGAACACGGTGCCGACCGGTCGACCCGAATTTGAGACGGGTCCGGCCTCACCGGTGAAGGACAATCCGTAATCCGAATCCGTCTGATCAACGAGCCCTTGGATCATTTCTAAAGCAACTTGTTTTGAGACGACCGACTGTGACTCAATTGTAGCAAGGGATACCCCTAAAAACCTATTTTTTAGCTTGTCCGAGTACGTGACGACGCCTCCTAGAAAGACTTCTGACGCCCCTGGGACCGCCGTCAGCATCGCTTGGACTTGTCCCCCAGTCAACGATTCGGCGATCGATAGCGTCGCGTGGCGCCGTCTTAGCTCGCGAATCAAATGCGCAGCCAGCGTATCCTCGTCCGAACCGAAATAATAGGCGCCGACACGGGACAGAATGTCTCGTTTGACGCGGTCGATCATCTGCCGGGCCGCGTCCTCGGTCTCCGCTTTCGCGCTGACACGCAGTCGCGCTTCCCCTGACTCCGCGTACGGGGCGACAGTCGGGTTCACCCCGTCCATTAGATCGGATACCGCCTCGTCGAGCGCCGACTCACCGATCTCATAAAAACGTAGTGATTCAGAAACGATCGTCGCACCCGAAAATTTGCTCGGAAACGTCGCTTCGACAATCGCTGTCATCTCGCGCGGCACCCCGGGCAAGAGCAGCCACGTCGTCTCGTCCTCGACCCACATGCCGGGAGCGAGACCGGCCGGATTGTGAAGCACTTCAGCTCCTGATAAAACATCCGCTTGTCTGGCGTCCCCGTCGTTTATCGCTCGTCCCCGCGAGGCGACAAAGCGCTGGATCGTGTCTAAAGACGCTTCGTCCCGAACGAGCGGGCGGCCGAGCAAGTCAGCGAGCACTTGTTTCGTGATGTCATCATTCGTCGGACCGAGTCCCCCGGTGACGATCACGAGTTCGCTCCGTCGGTTCGCTTGCTCGAATGTTTCTCTTAAGCGATCGAAGTTATCCCCGACCACTACATGATACAGTACGGACAGTCCATATTTCGACAACTGCTCTGATAAGTAACGGGCGTTCGTGTTCGAGATTTCCCCTAAGAGTAGTTCAGAACCTACCGCAATGATTTCGGTCCGTTTCATCGAAGTTCCTCCTTTGATTCAAAAAAAAGACGAGTTGCTCCCACAACTCGCCTGTCGTCGATTTACATCGATTTTACAATGATCTTATAGTTTTGTGCGAAATACTCGGCCCCAGAATAAATCGTCAAGACGAGTGCGAGCCACATCGCCCACTCCCCGAACGGGATGCCGATATAGTTGAAAATCGGGTTGCCGAACAATAAGAAGATGATGGCAAAGAGCTGGACCCATGTCTTCGCTTTACCCGACTTACCGGCCGCCACGACAATCCCTTCATCAGCCGCGACGAGACGAAGCCCCGTCACCGCGAACTCACGTGACAAGATGACGACGACGACCCATGCCGCGACGAGGTCCATCTCGACGAGCAAGACGAGCGCCGCCGTGACGAGTAACTTGTCAGCGAGCGGGTCCATGAACTTGCCGAAGTTCGTGACCAAGTTGTGCTTACGGGCCAAGTGCCCGTCAAGCCAATCGGTAATCGCTGCGATCGTAAACACGACCGCGGCGATGAATTGATGAAGCGGTACTTCCGCCCCGAGGAAAGCGATGTCTCCCCAGTTAAAATCTACAGCGAGCAAGACGACGAATACGGGGATGAGCAAAACCCGCAACATCGTCAGGCGGTTAGGTAGGTTCATCGAGAACTCCTCCTCTAGAAGACGTCGACTTATTCAGCGTCGACTCTCTTCACAAATATATTTTGTGTGACCGGAGAATCAGCAAGCTCAAGCTCACGGCCGTTGACGACAATCTTCTCGACGCCACCGATCAAACCGATCCGAATCCGAAGCGTATCCGTTTCGGCACCTTCGATGACGATCGGGTTTTGTTTCGATTGGTTCGGATATTCCGGTGCAAGGAACGCTCCTTCAAGCGATGTATCGCGAACGCCGACATAAGTCGCCGGTGATTCTTTGACGTGAATCTCGGTCGTCAGCTTGTCAGCTGTTGCGATCTCATACGTGAGGTCGGCCCCGTTCGTTTCCGTCACCGCGATCGGTCCGGTTTCTTCTGGCGGCTCTTCCTCGGCCGGTATTTCTTCGACCGGTGCTTCTTCCGTCGGCTCTTCTTCAGGAACGTCTTCATTTTGGTTGATCGTCACGCCTGAAGCCGGTGGTTCAGCCGGTGTCGCGTCCTGTCCACCTCCGAAATCGAGATTTCTAACGACGTAGTAGACCGCTGTCACAAGCAAGAAGGCGACAAGCACGAGCATGATTTTCGGCACCCATCTTGAGACGCGGCTCGACGTCTCGGAAGCTTTTGAATAAGTTTGCTTACGTGATAATTGAGCGGTCGGTTGCGGTTCGATTTTCGGTAAATCTTTGGCATATGTCTCGTAAAGCTCATCGACATCAAGCCCGAGCGATTCCGCATACGTTTTGATGAACGCCCGTGCATAAAACGAACCAGGGAGATTTTTGTAATCACCTTCCTCGATCGCGATGATATAGCGTTTTTGAATCTTCGTCGTCTGCTGAATTTGGTCAAGCGTCAGACCGCTCGCCTCACGCCTTTGTTTCAAAAAAGTCCCTAGTTCTGTCAAAGGGGTCCACACCTTCCATTCAATTAATTATTCAAACCATTCTGCTTCACGATTCGTTTCTTGCGGAATGATGATGATTTCATCTTGGTTATTTCGCAGTTCGATAATATAGTCAAAGTCCTCAAACACACAATCGGTATTACGGACGTAAAGGTCGGGATGCTCGATCACTTTGACGGCAGGCAGACGCATGACTTCCCGGATCAACTGACGATGACGTTCGTCCATCGTCCGCGTCGAAACGGCGCCGTCGATTATGTAGATGTGATCACCTTCTCGCTCTTCTTCAAACAGTGACGTCCGGACCGTCTGTTTCATGAGTGTCGACGAGAGAAACAGCCAACGCTTGTTTGCGCAGACGCTCGCCGCGACGATCGACTCCGTTTTGCCGACGCGCGGGTTACCCCGGACACCGATCAACAGATGTCGTTCTTCTTTCATCAGTTCAGCGACAAAATCGACGAGTACCCCTAGATCTTCGCGCACGAAGCGAAACGTCTTTTTGTCGTCGTTGTCGTGTTCGATATAGCGGCCGTGACGGATCGCAATCCGGTCCCTCAGTTTCGGGCGGCGGAGTTTGATGACGACGATCGCTTCCATCTTCCGCAAAATATGCTCGAGCCGATGGACGTGATCGGCGGCCGGTGCCTTGAGCAACATCCCGCGACGTTGAAGATCGACCCCGTTGATGGTCACGATCGAGATTTGGAGCATCCCCATCAGCGAGGCGATATCGCCGAGGATACCGGGGCGATTTTGGCAAAGTTCATATTCGAGATACCATTCTTCGAACTTATGATCCATCTCGTCCACCCTTTCCGAATGTAGGCTCGCTACCTTGTTCATTCTAAATTATTTTAGAAGAATTGAAAAGAACTCGTTTCAACCGAGGCGACAAAGTTTTCACTGCCAACCGCCATCGACCCGTAACACCGTGCCGGTCACGTAGGACGCGGACGGTGAACAGAGGAAACGGATCGTCTCGGCAACTTCTGTGACATGACCGAGACGGCCGAGCGGAATCTCATCTCTAACGTCTTGTTTCGTCTCTTCTACCGTATCATTCATCGGCGTCTCAATCCACCCCGGCGTGATGGCATTGATGCGAACATTGAACGGGCCGGACTCGCGCGCGAACGCTTTGACGAAGCCGAGCTGTGCCGCTTTGACGGTCGAGTACATCACTTCTCCGGCCGCTCCGACTTCCCCCCAGACGCTCGAGACGATGACGATGTCGAGCGGGCGATCGTAAGCTTTTTGCCCGACGACGTGTTGAACGAGTCGAACCATCGCGCGCACATGAACGCGATAGAGACGATCGAGTTCAGTGATGTCCGCGTCGACGAGCAGCCCGTAGGCGTGGTTACCGGCGACGTGAATAATCCGATCGACCGCGCCGACCGTAGCGAGCCAGGCGTCTAGCGCCTGGTCGTCGCCGAGGTCGCACGTGACGACTTGGCCTGACAAACCTTCTGTCTTCACGAACGCTTCGAGCGCTTCCGTGTTCGCGTGCGCATGTAAGATGAGCTCATCATCGCGAAAGGAAAGGGCGACGGCACGACCGATCGCCCCACTCGCCCCGGTGATGAGTGTCGTCATGGTTTTTTGACGACACAGACGGTCCGTTGATCCGGTTTGAACAATCGGTCATACGTGTCGTATAGCTCTTCAAGCGTGACCGCGTCTAGCAGCTCAGGCAAATCGAACATGTTCCCGCCCGTTAGCGCGTAGCGTGAAAATTGGTTGGCGATGAACTCGGGTGAGTTGAGCGCCTTCAAAAACTGCCCTTTCATCATCCGCTTCTTACGGTCGAGTGTCTCATTTCCGATGTCGAGCGGACGCTCGAGCACCTCGGTGATGCGGGCGACGAACGCATCGACATGCGGTGTCTCCATCGACAACACGGCGAAGGCGAACGATTCTTCCGACGTATAGTCGAACGAGAAGGCATCATCGATCAACCCTTCGGCGTAAAGCTCTGCATAGAGCGGCGCCGTCGTGTCAAACAAGGCGTGCATGAGCAGTTCGACGGCCAGTTCTTGTTTCATCCCGTCTTCCCCGGCGCGCGGCGTGTCCTTGTAGCCGATCATGACTTTCGGGACCGATACGTCCATCTCGATGACCCGCGTGGCTAAGCGGACCGTTCTCGGCTCTTGCACGTGTTCGCGTTCAGTGAGTACAGGCGGTTCGAACGTTTTCGCGGCCTGATTCGAACGGATCTGTTCGAGCACGATGTCAGGGTCGATGTTGCCGACGACGAACAGCGTCATGTTACTCGGGTGATAGAACGCTTGATGACACGCATAAAGGTCAGCGGCCGTGATCGCGCTGATCGACTCGATCGTTCCGGCGATATCGATCTTGACCGGATGCGCTTCATACATCGCCTCGATCAAACCGAAATAAAGACGCCATCCTGCGTTGTCTTGATACATTTGAATCTCCTGGCCGATGATGCCTTTCTCTTTCTCGACCGAAGCTTCTGTAAAGTACGGGTCTTGGACGAAATCAATCAACGTCTTTAAGTTCGCCTCGACGTTTGACGTGGCACCGAACAAATAGGCGGTCCGGGTGAATGATGTGAAAGCGTTCGCCGACGCCCCGAGCTGTCCGAACTTCTGGAACACATCGCCGTCCTCTTTTTCGAACATTTTATGTTCAAGGAAATGAGCGATGCCGTCGGGTACTTCGATCCAGTCGTCCGTTTTGAAGCGGCGGTCGATTGAACCGTATTTTGTCGTGAATGTGGCGTACGTCTTTTCATATCCAACTTTCTTCAGCAAGTAGACCGTCAGCCCGTTATCGAGAACGACGTGGTGAATCGTCTCACCGACGTTTGGAAAATCTAGTTTCATGCTGTCCCCCCCTTTAAACAATAAATCGCCTTCAGTTTGATTTGACTCGAGAGCGCGGCCACGTCTTCTCGCGTGGTCCGGGCAAGGATGGCCATCTCTTCTTCGAGTGAGAACGGGCGGATGTCCGAGCCGCTCATCCAGGCGATCAGTTGACGCGGACTGTCACCGAGTTGGCGCCGTTGATGGAACAACATCTCTTTCGTCTGTTCGAGCGTCATGTCATCGAACTCCCCTGCTTGCAGGTCGGCAAGTTGTGCGGCAATGATTTGTTCTGTTTTCACTTGGTTCAAGGCATCGATCCCGGCGTAGACGAACAACATCCGGCTAAGCGAACTGTATTGCGACGCCGCATAGTAGGCCAAGCTCTCCTTTTCACGGACGTTCATGAACAGTTTTGAGTGTGGGAACCCACCGAACAAGCCGTTGACGACTTGCATCTTGATCGCGTCCTCGCTGCGCGGGTCAACGTTGGCCTCATAGGCGAGGTGAAGTTTACTCTGCTTCACGTCCTGCTGTTCCTCAAGTCGCTGAAACTCTCGGTCGACCGGTTCAGGATACTCTCGGACGAGCGGCGAGCCGAGCGTCTCGAGTGGCAAAAACGCCTCGGTCACTTGGTCACGCGTGACGTCCCCGACGACGTAGACGTCGATGCGGTCGTGCTTGATCATGGACGTGTACGCCTCATAGAGCGATCGCGGCGTCACCTGGTCGAGTTGTTCGAGCGTCCCGAGCGACGGGATCGCGAGCTCTCCGCCGAGCAGTTCTTGCAATCGTTGCTGGGCGAAGCGCATTTTATCATCGTATACCGACTCGATGCGTTGACGCTGCAGACGGGATTCTTGTTCGACGATGAGCGGTTGGAACGCGCCGTCGTAAACGTTCGGGCGGAGCAACACTTCTTCTAATAGCTTGATCGCCTGAGACAGGACCGGTTCCCCGACGAGCCGGTCGTTCACGACTTCTAGTTGGAACTGGATGACATGCTCTTTCCCGACTTTTGACGCACCAGCGAATAGGCTAGCATCATATAATTGCTCGAGCGGTGTATGAAACAGTTCAATCGACGGATACGCCGCCGTCGCTTTTTCCATGACGTACGGCAGTAGCGCCCGGTCGGCAATCGTCTCTGCAGACAACGGCGCCGCGAACGAGACGAGACACGTCGTCGTTTTAAATTTATCGGTCGGGTAGACCGAGTAGTGGAGCTGGTTACGGAATTGTTCGATCCCTTTCATGAATCATCTACTCCTTTTTCGTTTTCGGTTGGAACACGGACGCACCGCGCGCATACTCTTGATCGGGTACGCCCGCCACCACGTTGGCATAACGGGCGGCCGTGAACAAGTAATCGCTTAAGCGGTTATAGTAAGACAATTGACGAACGGCCGCATCGATGTTGACGAGCTCGCGTTCGACGCGACGACAGACCGTCCGGGCGACGTGCAGACTCGCCGAGGCCACGCTGCCCCCCGGCAGAATGAAGCGGACGAGTTCTGGACACTTCGTCTCTAGTTCATCGATCCACGTCTCGAGCTCGGTGACGATCGCTAAGTCGACTTGCTGCGGCGGATTTTGTTTGTACATCAGTTCTGAACCGAGGTCGAACAGATCGTGCTGGATTTTCGTCAGTTGATGCCGTAACGTCGCGTCCGTCTGGTGCGCGAGCGCGAGACCGATGTGACTGTTCAATTCATCTAACAACCCCATCGCCTCGATTTGCGGATGTACTTTCAAGACGCGTCCGCCGATCAATGACGTTTCACCCTTGTCGCCTCCACGTGTATATCGCTTCATGTCATTTCCTCCTCTATGCCACAAATGGTGACCCATAGGAGTCACCATTGTCGTTATGATTGCGGTTGGTCGTAAGGGAGCCGAATCGTGAACGTCGTCCCTTCGCCGTACACGCTCGTGACGTCGACCGTGCCATGATGGGCGTCGATGACGTTCTTGACGATGGCGAGTCCGATGCCTGTTCCGGTCTTCCCGCCGCTCGTCCGAGCCTTGTCCGCTTTATAGAACCGCTCGAACACAAACGGCAAGTCCTCTTTCGGGATCCCGCTGCCGGTATCGGTCAAACGGATCAAGAAGCCGTCCGCTTCTTCGGTCGCCTCGAGCCGAATCGCTCCGCTCTCGGTGTGGGCGATGGCGTTACCGATCAAGTTCGTGAACACTTGTTCTAACCGGTCCCCATCCGCTTCAATCATCCGCTTCGGAGCCACGGTCGACAACGTGATCCCTTTCTCGTTCGCCATCTGGTTAAACTTGCGCATCACCCGAGGTAAAAATTCGCCGAAATCGAACGCCGCGAACTGCATCGTCTCTTTCCCTGATTCGATTCTCGCCAAATCGAGTAAATCGTTGACGAGCCGGGCAAGCCGTAACGACTCGTCGTAAATGATCGAAGCGAATTCTTTCGTCGCTTCGTCACTCTCGGTCATGCCGTCGATGATGGCCTCGGAATAGCCTTGGAGCGTCACGAGCGGTGTTCGCAGCTCGTGGCTGATGTTGGCGACGAAGTCGGTCCGCATCTTGTCGAGGCGGTGACTTTCGGTCGTATCACGGATGACGACGACCGCTCCCTCGAAATCTTCCTCCCCGAGGAGCGGTGTGACCGTCAACGTGTAGTAACGATCGTCTTGTTTCACTTCAATCGTCTTTTCAGGCGCACCACCGACGACGTCTTCGTAAAGCGCGAGCACGACTTCGTGCGGTTGATCATCGTTCAATAACGGCTGTGCCTGCGGGTTCGTCACGATCACGTTCGCATGGCGATCGAGCGTGATGACACCGTCTGCCATCGAACGCAGAATCGAAGCGAGCTGCAACCGTTCACGGTCGAGCGCGTTCACGTATGTTGACAGCTGGCTGCTCATCGCATTGAATGAGCCGGCAAGTTCACCGATTTCGTCGTTCGTCTTCTGGACGAGCCGCAGATCGAACTGTCCTTCACCCGTCTTATTGACGGCGTCCCTCATCTCACGCAGCGGGGCCGTGATCCGGGTCGATAAGAAGAAAGCGAACACGGTCGTGACGATGATCGCCGAGGCGACCGTCCAAAAGATGATCGTCCGCGCCCCTTCATTCGCGCTTGAGATCGCATTGAGCGGCTCAATCAAATAGAGTGTATACTCGCCCGTCTCAAGGGAAAACGTCGTCCGATACGCCAAGGCAGCCTGGTCATCGAACGACGAGAAGTTCCCGATCGCCGTCTCCCCTACAGCTTGATAAGGACCCCATGACTGACGTCCGAGTTCGGTCATCAAACCATCGACTTCCGTGCCGAAGTTCGAACGGACCGACCCGTTCTCTAAAATATAGTTCGCTCCGTACACTTCGATGATTTGGTCGACCGTCCGTGACGAATCGCCTTCTTCTAGCAAGACAGACTGGACTTGCCCACCGAGTTTCGCTAAATGACCACGTTCCTGATCGATATGGAACGAGTTGAAGAACTCGAGCATCAGGACGGATACGATGAACAAAATCAGGCTGACCAACACGAGGATCGTCAGCCACAGCTTCGTGACAATACTATTGCGGCGAATCATCACTCACTGACGACTTCAAACTTGTACCCGACACCCCATACCGTCGTGATCATTTGGGCCGCGGATGGAGAGACACGGTTCAATTTCTCACGAAGCCGTTTCACGTGCGTGTCGACCGTTCGAAGGTCTCCGAAAAATTCATAGTTCCATACTTCTTTTAACAGTTGCTCCCGCGAGAACACTTTATCGACTTGTTTGGCCAGGAAGAATAATAGCTCATACTCTTTCGGCGTGAGGGCGATTTCTTCCCCGTCGACCGTGACACGGTGTGCGTCATTGTCGATCGTCAAATGCGGGAACACGATCAAGTCTTTCGACTTTTCGGCCGTTTGCAAAAATTTTGTCGAACCTGAGCGACGGAGTAGCGCCTTGACGCGCAAGACGACTTCACGAGGACTGAACGGTTTGACGATGTAGTCGTCCGCGCCGACTTCGAACCCTTGAACCCGGTCAATCTCCTCACCTTTCGCCGTCAGCATGATGACAGGTGTCGCTTTCGTTTTACGGAGTTCGGTACACACTTCGACCCCGTCCATCTTCGGCATCATCAAGTCGAGCAAGATGACGTCAAAGTCGCCTTCAAGTGCGAGTTGAAGTGCTTCTTCACCGTTCGTCGCTTCTTCGATCACGTATTGCTCCCGTTCTAGATACATTTTTAACAGTCGACGAATTCTTTCTTCGTCGTCGACTACTAGAATTTTTGTTTTATCAGCCATCAACTAAACCTCCCAGAGAACCATTACAAGATGTAGCGAATGTTGCACAATTGTGAACATTTCGCTCTCTTTCATAACTATACCACTCTATTATTTCGCTTAACAACGGTGAGTTGTATGCCCTTACGAAAAAGAAGCCACCGAAGTGACTTCTTTTTCATCAAGCGTATGAATGTAATCCGGCGATGACGAGGTTGACGAACACTAAGTTGAACATGATGACGGCGAATCCGCCGACACAGAGCCATGCTGCTTTCGTCCCCGTCCAGCCCCGCTGGATGCGCATATGCAAGTAATAAATATAGATGAGCATCGTGATGAGCGCCCATACTTCTTTCGGGTCCCAGCCCCAGAAACGGTTCCAGGCAATCTGCGCCCAAATCATGGCGAAGATGAGCCCCCCGAGGATGAAGACCGGCAATCCGATCGCGACCGAACGGTAGCTGATCTCGTCCGCGAGGTCAAGATCGACTTTCTTCGCGAGCGGTTGCAACGCTTCCGCAATACGTTTGCGTAAAACGACGAACCGGAACACGAGGTAAATGACGGCTCCAGCGATAATCGACCAGAGCAACGTGTTCAACTTCAACGTGTTGATGAACGTCGGCAATTCGAGCGATAGTCCACTCGCACCTGATAACAGTTGTGCGCCTTCCGGTACGAACAAGATCGGCATGAAATATTCGTACGACTCTTGCGTACCCCGGTCATTCGTAAATTCGACGACACCGCCGGCACCGATTGCTTTAAACAGCATCGATACGAGGATGAAGCCGAGCGTGCACATGAGGACGAACATCGTCACTTCTAGCCATGTGCGCGATTTCGATCGTTCGCGCATCGACGTCTCGTTGAGTAAGAAGATGAGACCTGAGGCGAAACTGATGGCGAGAATCCCTTGACCGAGCGCGGCCGTCGTGACGTGAATTTTCAACCAGACACTGTTCAGTGCCGGAATGAGCGGTGCCACTTCGCTTGAGAACATCGATGCGAAAGCGATGACGAGAAGCGCCACCGGCATGGCGAACAAGCCGAGCACATCGTTTTTATAAATCCCATAGACGACGAGAAAACCGAGTACCATCATCATTCCGAAGAATGTCGTGTACTCATAAAGGTTAGAGACCGGCGCGTAGCCGACCCCGATCCAACGCATGATAAAATATCCCGTTTGGGCGACAAAGCCGATGACGGCTAGCGTGAACGCGTACTTACCGTAAGCGATCCGGTTGACGTTTCGGTCTTTGCGCATGCCACTGACCGCGATTGTGAACAACACGGTCGCCACGGCGTAAAGAATGAACGCGATCAAGAGCAGGCGGCTGCTCCACTGAATCCACTCCATTATGATTCCCCTCTTTCTTTAGTTGAGTCGATGTCTGCCTTTTGTTCGAACCGAGCCTGGTCTTCCCAAATCGGCAGCCCATTTTTTTCTAGGAGCGGTGTGATCTCGCGGTGAAGCGACGACGGGTTCTTGTTCGTGAATCCAGCCACGAGCACGTCCGTCTCGTTATGACGTCGAATCCAGACCCGGCGGTGCGGCCAATACATCCCCATGACGATCCCGATCATGAAGATCGTCCCACCGACAATTAAAATCGGATACGTCGAGTCGCTCTTGACCCGAAGTCCGCTCGTACTCGCCATTTCCGTTCCGGCGAACTGGATCGCGTAACGATTGTCTTCATCGGCAACGTTCAGTCGAATCCCGATCAAGTTCGATTCGGTCGTCCCATCCGGGTTCTCGACCGCTAAGAAGAAGGCAGGGTTCAACGCCCGTGGTGACTTCGTATCCGGTTGCCCATTTCGAACTTCAAAGTCCGGATATAAGTCGTTGAGCGTCACCGTGACCTCACCGAGATCGTACGTCGTCTCAGGGTCCGTCAAATCAACCGTGAACGGCCCGTACACGTCACCTGTCTGTTTGTCACCGACGTTAAACGACATCGACAAAAACTCGGGTCGGCTTGAATACTGCTCCTGATACACTTCGTACTGATCGAATTTGAACGGATGGTTCACTTTCGTCGAACCGGTTTCGACTTCCTCGAGTTGCGGCGATCCGTCCTCGTTCGTCCCGGTCTTCTTGAACAGTGTCAGTTCCGTCTCATAGTTTTTCGGGACAGCCCCGGCTTTTTCAATCGCCTCGGCGAACTTGGCGTCCTCCGGATTATTTTCTGGATCATACATCTCGAGGATGAACTGATCGTTGCGAAGGTAATACGTGTCGTCGGTCGCCTCGAGCGCCACCGTCTCGCCTTCCCGTACCCATTCGAGCGTATCGGTGTGAAATGCCGGGAAGACGCGGAGCATCGCCCCGATAAAGAAGATGACAAGCCCGATGTGGTTGATGTATGGGCCCCAACGACCAAACCGATACTTTTCGGCGAGTAATGCATCGCCGTCGCGTTTCACCTGGTAACGCTTAGACTTCAATGCCTCACCGAGCGCGTCGATCTGTTCGTCCGTTCCTTTACCTTCACCGATCAAGCGTTGCCCGCGCATGAAGCGGTCGGTGCGTCGGACCGGTTGATATTTCAACGCTTTATACAGGGGAAAGAATCGGTCGATCGAGACGACGATCAGTGACAACGTCAGCATCACGATCAACGTGATGTACCACCACGACGTATATAAGTTATGGAATCCTAACGTGTAATAAATCGTTCCTGGCGTACCATATTCTTCGGTATAGTATTGACTCGCCGGCAATTGTTGCGGAATATACATCTCTTGTGGAAAAGTCGTCCCGACCGCAGAGCCGACGATAATGAGTCCAATCAACCAAAGACCGACTTTGACCGATGCAAAGAAACTCCAGGCACGGTCAATCCAAGATCTCGGACGACGCTTCGACCGTAAATCGGCGCCGTCGTACTTCATATCTAGCATGTGTGCGCCCCCCGTTCGCTTACAATGACTTCTCGGCTAACTCTAACAGTTTCTCTTTCGTGAGTTCACCTTCATACTTTTCAATGACTTTTCCGTCGGCATCGATGACAAACGTCACCGGTAAGTTATAAATGCCGTACGCCTTCTCGACTTCGCTACGTGTATCCATCAAGATCGGATAGTCGAGCTCGACGCCGAGGTCATTGATAAAGTTGTCGACCCGCAGCGGCGTCTCACCGACGTTCACGGCCCAAAAGTCCACGCCCATATTTTGAAGCGTGGCATAGTTGTCTTGTACGACCGGCATCTCTTTCTCGCACGGTTCACAGAACGTACCCCAGAAATTTAACAGCATCCCTTTCCCATCATACGTTTCGCGCTCGACCATCGTCGCCCCGTCAAGACTGACGAGTTTAAAGTTCGGCGCGTCGTCTCCGGCCTCGACCCGGCCATCGTTCCCGGCCTGCTCGATCAATTGCATGATGACGACCGCACCGGCAAACAGCACCATCGTCATAATCATGAGGCGCCAAAATGACCGTTTTTTCTTATGGGCCATCGCTTGATTCATCCGATCGCCTTGTTTTGTCTCTTTCGTCATGATTTCACACCATCCTTCAGTTGCTATTGTACTGAAAAAACAACGATAACGCACATTAACAGACTTTTTTCATCTTTTTGTCACAGAATCTCCACAAAAGAAAAAATCATCCTGTGTAAGGACGATTTTTAGCTTGTTATTTTTTCTTTTTCTTGCCTCGTGGTTCATTTGGCACGACCGGGTTCGCTAGCTCACGGAGCTTGCTCACTTCCTTGCGTGACAACTCGCGCCAGTCGCCTGTCGTGAGTCCATCGAGCGTCAAGAAACCGAACTGTTCGCGCTTCAGTTTGATGACTTCCGAACCGACTGCTTCGAGCATGCGGCGAATCTGACGGTTGTGCCCTTCCGAGATGACGATTTCAAGAATCGCCGAGTTCTTCTTATGGTCGACTGTCTTCATTCTGACTTTCGCGCTGCCCGTCTTATAACCGTCATCGAGCTCTAAGCCTGACTCGAGCTGCTTGATGGCGATATACGAAGGGATGTTTTTCACTTTCGCGACGTAACGTTTCGGGATTTTGAACTTCGGATGAGTCATCATGTTCGAGAACTCTCCGTCGTTCGTCAAGATGATGAGTCCCGTCGTATTGTAATCGAGACGACCGACCGGGAAAACGCGTGACCCTGGTGGAACGAGATCGGTAACGACTTTGCGTCCTTTATCATCGTCGACCGTCGACACGTAGCCGCTCGGTTTGTAGAGCACGTAGTAGACGTGTTCTTCCTGTTCAATTTTGACGCCGTCGACTTCAATCTCCGACTTCGGTCCGACTTTCGTCCCGAGTTCACGAACGACTTTGCCGTTAATGCGAACCCGTCCGTCTAAAATCATTTCTTCGGCTTTACGCCGTGAGGCGATACCCGCTTGGGCAATCACTTTTTGTAAACGTTCCATTTAATCATTCTCCAATCTATCTTCCGTAATCGAAGCTGGCTGGCCGAAGAACAGATCGCCTTCGTCTGCCAGCTCGTCAACAAACGTTAATGGTGGCAACTCCTCGAGTGAATTGAATCCGAAATGGTCAAGGAAATGCTCGGTCGTCCGGTACAGTTTCGCGCGCCCGATCGTCTTCGCCCGGCCGGCTGATTCAATCAGCCCTTTTGACAACAACGTATGAATGACGCGTTCGACTTTGACACCACGGACTTCCTCGATATCGGCCCGTGTGACCGGCTGCTTGTAGGCGATGATGACGAGCGTCTCCATGGCCGCACGAGACAGCGCCTGTTCGGCCATCGTCCCGACATACCGTTGAATGTACTCGGACACGTCCGGGATCGTCACGAGCTTATACACACCGCCCGATTCGATCAATTGAAACGGGCGCCCCGAGTCCGTGAACGACGCCTCGAGCTTATTCAATTGTTCGCGGGCAGCGGCCTCAGAAATATCGAGCGTGTCTGCTAGCGCCCGGACTTCCATGCCCTCTTCTCCGACGACAAACAATAGGCTTTCAATGATCGTTTCATAAGACAACAACGGCTTCATCCCTTTCCTTTGACGCTTCGACAAACGAAATGTGAATATCTCGGTCGACTTGCTTTGTCGTGACGACTCGTAACTTAATCAACTCAAGCAGCGCCATGAACGTGACGACAAGGTCGGACACGTCCGGCCGTTCTTCGAAGAATGCAAAGAACGACGTGTTCCGGTTCGCCGACACATGTTCATGCAGACGGGTCATCTGCTGTTCGAGCGTCCGCTCTTCCCGCTTGATCGTCTTTTTACGCCGTTCTTTCCAACGCTTCCGCTCGACCATCTTTGAATAGGCGTGCAACAAATCCGAAAAGTTGAGCGGCCCATCGTAAGGTTGGACCAGTTCAGACATGTACCGTGTCAAATCTTCGCCGGGACGGCTATATAGTTCGAGCCGTTGCTCTTCTTGCTCACGCATGAAGACGACCGCTTCTTTATAAGCTTTGTATTCAATCAACTGTCGAATCAACCCTTCCCGAGTCGGCTCTTCGCCGAAATCCGGAATCTCATCGTCCTCGATCGGGACCGGTGGCAACAGTTGTTTGCTCTTTAATTGGAGCAACGTCGCCGCCATGACCAAATATTCACTGGCCACATCGAGCTCAAACTTTTGCATCGTCCGGATAAAGGCGACATACTGGTCCGTGACTTCCGAAACAGAGATGTCGGCGATATCGAGCTCCATCTTGCCGATCAAGTGGAGCAACAAGTCGAGCGGGCCTTCGAACGTATCGATTTTGACGTTATACGCTTCCATAGAGACACCTGCCATTTAACATTTTTGCGCTTTAGTATAACATGTTTTGTAGTACAGTGACCACGAAAGGAGAAAATTGATGCTTACCCCTTTTTATCAGTATACGTTGCTGTTTGAATGTCATGCCGATTATTTCGAGTGCCACGAGGTGCTCGAAGAGGCGTGGCAGGATGGGAACCGCGAACATCTCGGCTATGCCGTCTTGATCCAGTACGCCGTCGCCCACTATCACTTCCGTCGGGGCAACACGGCCGGGGCCGTCAAGAGCGTCGCTGCGTTGAAGCAAAAGCTTCCTTTGGCCGCAAGCGCCCTTGAACCGCTCGGCATCGACATGGAGGCGTTCACACGTGACTTGGAACGTTGGCCGCTCCCGGACACACTCCCGCTAGACGAGCCGACACGCCGACAAATCGACCGGTTGAAACCCACGTTCGAGCCGACCTCCCTGACTTTCGACGAGCTCGTCCATAAACATATCCACCGTGACCGGACGCCCGTCGTTAAAGAGCGTCTGCTCGCGCTAGAACAACGACAAAAAGCTAGGCGCTGAGCCTAGCTTTTTATATCGAGACTTGATTCCATTTATCGAGCAAGTCGCTCGTCTTCCCGTGACCGACAAGTGTCAAGTCGAACGGTAACAAGTTCCGTGTCTCATCGAGCAGTTCATATGAACGTTTCTCGCCACGGAACGAAGGCGACAAGGCGATATGATGGATGCACATCGTCGTCTCAAGCTGTTCCATCCCGATGATCCCGACGAAGTCTTCTTCGACTTTCCACAAGTAGAGGAACTTCGAAGCGTCTTCCTCGTAAGACCGTACGAGTTCGAGAAGGGCGAGCGGAGACTTGTCGCTACATGCAAATGCGAGCAGCCCCATTGCCGTCTTCTCGTGCGATTGTTTATACTTCACCAGCATGGCTGGTCTCACCACCTTTAGTCAGACATGTTTCACGAAGTGAACACGTGAGAGACATAGCTCATTGTGCCATAACGTTTAGGCAGAAATCAATTCTCATCCCAAACTTTGACTTCAGCCATCTTCGTGCCTTGGCGAAGTTTGACCGCATGCTCAAGACCTGACGTCACTTTACCGAACACAGTATGAACCCCATCAAGGTGCGGTTGTGGCGCATGGACGATGAAGAATTGTGATGAGCCCGTGTTGCGCCCGGCGTGTGCCATCGAAAGCGAGCCGGCTTCATGTTTGTACGGGAACGAAGTCGACGTCTCACAAGGAATCGTTTTACCTGAACCGCCCATACCTGTTCCGTCCGGGCATCCGCCTTGACTGACGAAGCCTGGGATGACACGGTGGAACGTCAATCCGTCGTAGAAGCCGCGGTTCGCGAGCTCTTCGAAGTTGTCGACCGTGATCGGTGCTGCGTCATGGAATAAATCAAATTCAATCATTTCACCGTTCTCTAATTTCATTGATCCTTTTTTCATATGGAAATACCCCTTTTATGTTCATATAGTCAATAATCACTCACATTACCCATCTTATCAAAAAAAGACGTCTGCCTCCACTGTTTTGTGGAAACAGACGTTCTGACTTACTGGATGACCGCGTGGACGAGCGGACGTGCCTCTGGTTGAGTGGCGCCGATCGTGTAAGCATGATCCATGCGTTCAAGTGCCGAAGACATGTCTTCGATGTTTGAACGAAGGACCGCGATGACGTCACCCGCCTCGACTTTGTCGCCGACTTTCTTCTCGAGCGTGATACCGGCCGCGAAGTCGATCAAGTCGTCCTTCGTTGCCCGTCCCGCTCCGAGGAGCATCGCTGCGACACCGACCTCGTCCGCGATGATCGATTCGACGTAACCGGCTGTCTTCGCGACGAACGTCGTCTCAAATTTCGCTTGCGGGAATTTAGTCACATCATCGACGAGTGAGGCGTCCCCACCTTGTGCCGCGACGAACTGACGGAACACTTCAAGCGCGTGACCGTCGGCCATCCGGCGTTCAAGATCGGCGTATGCTTCGTCAAACGTCTTATAAAATTCACCGAGGACGGCCATATGACCGGCGATCGTGAGTGCGATCGTTTTCAAGTCTTTGACGTCTTTCCCAGACAATACTTCAATCGCCTCTTTCACTTCGTTCGCGTTCCCGATCTCAAAGCCGAGCGGTTGGTCCATATCGGTGATGACGGCGATCGTCTTGCGACCGACGTTCTTCCCGATGGCGACCATCTCTTCAGCGAGTGCTTTCGCGTCGTCGAACGACTTCATGAACGCACCAGAGCCTGTCTTGACGTCGAGGACGATGCTGTCGGCACCGGCAGCGATCTTCTTCGACATGATCGAGCTCGCGATGAGCGGGATCGACTCGACCGTCGCCGTCACGTCGCGGAGCGCGTAAAGACGTTTGTCGGCCGGCGTCAAGTTGCCCGTCTGCCCGATGATCGACATCTTGATGTCGTTCACTTGCTTCGTGAACTGCGCTTCCGTCAGCTCGACGTTGAACCCTGGGAATGATTCGAGCTTGTCGATCGTCCCACCTGTATGACCGAGCCCGCGCCCGCTCATTTTAGCGACCGGGATACCGATCGAGGCGACGAGTGGGGCGACGATCAAACTGATCTTGTCGCCGACGCCACCTGTTGAGTGCTTATCGACTTTTTTCCCTTTAATTTTAGAAAGGTCGATGACGTCACCTGACTTGACCATTTCCATCGTCAACGCCGCCGTCTCTTTCTCGGTCATGCCGTTGAAATAAATCGCCATCGACAAAGCAGACATTTGATAGTCTGGAATCGTCTCATTCGTGAAGCCTTCCACGACGTAGCGGATCTCCTGTTCGTTTAATTCTCCACCGTTACGTTTTTTCAAAATCAAGTCGACCATACGCATAAGTTTTGTCCTCCTAGAATTGTTTTAGTCACATGCTTTTAATCGTGCCACGTACGAGTGAAAGGAAGTCTTGGCGGACGCGCTCTGTCGTCTCGATGACTTCTTCGTGGTTGAGCGGTTGGTCAAGGATACCTGCGGCCATGTTCGAGACGCACGAAATTCCGAGGACACGCATGTCTGAGTGACGAGCCACGATGACTTCTGGTACGGTCGACATGCCGACGACGTCGCCGCCGAGCAGACGGGCCATCTTGACTTCAGCCGGTGTCTCGTATGTCGGACCGGTGTTCCCGAAGTAAACGCCTTTTTGAATCTTGAGACCGAGGTCTGACGCGACCCGCTCTGTCAACGCGACGAGTTGTTTGTCATACGCCTCTGACATGTCCGGGAAGCGTGTCCCGAAGTCGCTCGCGTTCTTGCCGATGAGCGGGCTCGTGCCGAAGAAATTGATATGGTCCGTGATGATCATCAAGTCGCCCGGGTTGAACGCCTCGTTGCAAGCACCAGCGGCGTTCGTGACGATGAGCGTCTCGACACCGATCAATTTGAGGACACGGACTGGGAACGTGACTTGTTCCATCGAATATCCTTCATAGAAATGGAACCGTCCTTGCATCGCAACGACACGTTTCCCTTCAAGGTCACCAAAGACGAGCTGTCCGGCATGGCCTTCGACTGTCGAGACCGGGAAGTGCGGAATATCTTCGTAAGGAATCGCGACCGGATTCTCGATCTCGTCGGCGAGCACGCCAAGACCCGATCCGAGAATGAGTCCGATTTCTGGCGTTCCGTTCATGCGTTCCTGTAAAAATGCTTTTGTTTCGTTCCAATTTACCATGTGTAGTGCCTCCTCAAATTTCGTTTAAGAAACTGTTTCCGATTGCTGGTGCGTCGACGTCAAAGTTATCCGCCACCGTGGCGCCGATATCTGCGAACGTAGCGCGAACGCCGAGGTCGACCGCAGTCGAACCGTGGTGATGGACGATGAGCGGGACATATTCCCGCGTATGGTCCGTCCCTGGTGCCGTCGGATCGTTACCGTGGTCGGCCGTGATGATCAGCAAGTCGTCTTCACGCAAGCGAGCAAACACTTCAGGAAGACGGGCGTCATACTCTTCGAGCGCGACCGCATATCCTTCCGGATCCCGGCGATGGCCGAACAATGCGTCAAAGTCGACGAGGTTCAAGAAGCAGAGCCCTTCGAACTCCTCATCAAGCGAAGCGACGAGTTTGTCCATTCCGTCCATATTTGACTTCGTACGGACCGCTTTCGTCACGCCTTCTCCGTCATAGATATCACTGATCTTCCCGAGGGCAATCACGTCTTTACCAGCTGTTTCGAGCGTGTTCATGACCGTCTTGCCGAACGGTTTGAGCGCATAGTCGTGACGGTTTGACGTCCGGACCCAAGCACCAGGCGTTCCGAGGAACGGCCGGGCGATGATCCGTCCGAGCATGTACGGATCTTCGCGCGTAATGTCGCGCGCGTATTCGCAGATGCGGTACAGTTCTTCGAGCGGGACGACTTCTTCGTGGGCCGCGATTTGAAGCACCGAGTCGGCCGACGTATAGACGATCAACGCACCTGTCGCGACATGCTCTTCACCGAGCTCGTCTAAAATTTCCGTTCCTGACGCCGGCTTGTTGCCGATGATGTCGCGTCCACTGAACTCTTTAAGCCGGTTGATCAAATCGTCCGGGAATTCCTCGAACACACGGAACGGCGTATCGATGTGGAGACCCATGATTTCCCAATGACCAGTCATCGTATCTTTCCCGGCCGAAATTTCTTCCATCCGGCCGAACGCGCTCGGCGCGCTTGACGGTTCGATGCCTTCGATCGGTTTAATGTTCGCTAACCCAAGCTTGCCCATGTTCGGCATGTTCAAGCCGCCATGCGCACGAGCGATGTGACCTAACGTGTCTGAACCGACGTCTCCGAACTGGTCGGCATCTGGGGCTTCCCCGATCCCGACTGAGTCCATGACGACTAAGAATATACGTTTAAATTTCTTCACAAAAGTTCCTCCTTTAAGTGTCTAGGCCCGCGGGTGATGCTTACGGTACACATCGTGGAGCCGCGCCTTGTTGACATGTGTGTAGATTTGAGTAGTGGAGAGATCGGCATGGCCGAGCATTTGCTGGATGGCGCGCAGATCGGCACCATTCTCGAGCAAGTGCGTCGCGAACGAGTGACGCAGCACGTGCGGTGTGATCTCTTTCGGGATACCGGCGTCTTTCGCCCGTCGCTTAATGATCTTCCAAAAGCCTTGGCGGCTAAGCCGACCGCCACGTCCGTTCAAGAACAACGCCTCGGTCTCCCGACCACCGAGGCCGTTTCGCGCTTGCTGGATGTAACGTTCGACAAAATTTTGGGCGACCGACGACACCGGAATGATCCGGGCGCTCTCGCCTTTGCCTTCACACTGTAAATACCCCAGTTCAAACTGTAAATCATCCAAATCAAGACCGAGAAGTTCGCTGACGCGCATGCCTGTCCCGTAGAGCAGTTCGAGCATGGCACGATCCCGAAGCGCGAGCGGATCGTTCGTCGGGACGCTATCGAGCAACCGCTCGACTTCGTCTTGCGACCACGTGTCCGGCAGATGCCGCTCCGCTTTCGGCGTCTCTAAATAAAGTGCCGGATCGGTCGAGGCGCCGCCGCTCATCTTCAGATGGTGATGAAACGTGCGAATCGAACTGACGGCTCGTCGCAGTGACGAGGCGGCCCGACCCGCTTGCGACAGTTCCTCTAAATGCTTGACGATATGTGAGCGCGTGACTTCATTCCACTCGGTCACCCCAAGTTGGGTTAGTGTCGATAAGTACTGGGTCAAATCGCTCGCATAGGCTTGTCTCGTGTTGGTGGACATTCTTTTCTCAACCGTCATATATTGTAAAAACGACTCGACTTGCGAACGCATGACATCCCCCTCCTTCCTCGCTACACCTGAATACGCTTACATCATATCACTTATGTAAACCGTTGTGAAGACGTCTGACCTCATTTTTTTGTAAGTTTTTTTGACAGTTTTTTGTCATCGATTCCACGCCCGTTTTCTCCAGGAAATCGACTGACAATCCCGCTGCATCACTGGTAAGATGAACGTAGTTGAAAAGGAGTGATGACGATGAACATCGAACACGTTGCCGTATGGGTCCACGACCTCGAACGGATGCGCCACTTTTATGAGACGTATTTTGGTGCCAGCGCCAACGACAAATACACGAATCGGCACAAACAGTTCACATCGTATTTTTTAACGTTTCCGGAATCAGCGTGCCGACTTGAGCTAATGTGCCGATCCGACATCCAAAGCGAAGCGATGCCGACACTCGGCTGGGCGCATGTGGCGTTCGCGCTAGGCAGCGCCGAGGCCGTCGACGAATTGACGGCGCGCTTGCAGGCTGATGGCTATGAACTCGTCGATGGACCGCGCCTGACCGGGGACGGCTATTATGAGAGCGTCGTCCACGATCCAGAACGAAACAAAATCGAACTGACGATTTGACGGCATGATGAACAGAAAGGAGGACAAGCCGCTCGGCTTGTCCTCCTTTGTTTCGTTAACCGTTAATGACGGCTTTATGCCCTTCGAGCGTGACGCCTTTCGCTTGGCACACTTTACAGATGCCATGGAACGTCAAACGATGGTCTTTGATTAAAAATTCATACTTGCTCTCGACTTTCTTCTCGACGTCGACGAGCAGGTCTTCCATAATCTCTTCGACTGATCCACACTCGACACAGACGAGGTGATGGTGCGAATGGTTCGCCCCTTCTGGTCTGAGGTCGAACCGGGCGACACCGTCACCGAAGTTGACTTTGTCGACGACGCCGAGCTCGGTCAACAGTTCGAGTGTCCGGTACACGGTCGCGAGACCGATTTCGGGTGCGATACTCTTGACGAGCATGAACACGTTCTCTGCACTTAGATGGTCCGTCTCGTTCTCAAGCAAGATACGGACCGTTGATTCTCGTTGCGGTGTCAATTTATATCCTTTGGCGCTCAATTGCTGTTTGATCCGTTCAATTCGCGTTTCCATAAGGCGCCCCCTCTTTACATAATTCACTATTCAAAGCATACCGAAATTCCGTCGTTTTTTCAAATTAAAATTATTACTATGTAAGTTTATCACAACCTACTTCAGATTAGAATTATTTCAATTTAGACAATTGCCACCACTGAATCGCCATAATCGTCTTGGCATCGGTGATCCGCCCGCTCGCTAAAAGTTCGCTCGCTTCTTCGAACGTGTAACGCTCGACTTGTAAAAATTCATCCTCGTCTAGGTTCATCGCTCCCGCCGTCAACCCTTTGGCGACGAACACGTCGACGCGTTCGCTGCAAAATCCGGGTGCACCGTAAAACGAGAATATCTTTTCAAGCGACTCAGCTTTATAACCGGTCTCTTCCTCAAGTTCACGCTTCGCGCTCGCGAGCGGCTCTTCTCCGACCTCGAGTTTACCGGCCGGAATCTCGAGTGACATCGATTCGAACGCTTTCCGGTATTGCTCGACGAGAACGATCTTGTCGTCCTCATCGATCAATAATACCGCGACGGCCCCATTATGATACACAAGCTCTCGGACCGACGTTCCTCCGTTCGGGAGCGCGACGACATGCTTCTCGACATCGAAAATCTTCCCTTGATAGATGACTTCCCGTTCAATCGTTTTCTCTTCCATGGTTATGTACTCCTCACGTTTTCTTATATACTGTAATTATGAGTCAAATCAATGGACGGAACAAGGAGGAATTATCGATGGCAGAACTTGGACTAGGAACGATGTCGATTTTAAAACAAGGAGACGATGAGGGCCGACGGATTCTCGAAGCGGCTTATGCGTCAGGGATCCGTCATTTTGACACGGCTGACGTCTATGACCGTCACGATGTCGAACGGCTCGTCGGTGAGACGTTCGCCGGTCGGCGGGACGACTTGTTTTTGACGAGCAAAGGTGGAAATGAATGGACCGAAGACGGAATGCGCTGGAACCCAGCCCCTTCTTATTTAGAACAGGCGCTTCACGGTTCTCTCGAACGACTACAGACGGATTACTTAGACTTGTATTACGTACATGGTGGAACGATGGAAGACGACCTTGACGCGACGATCGATTTCATGCGCCGACAAAAGCAGGCCGGGGTCATCCGTCAAATCGGGCTCTCCTCGATTCGTCCGAACGTGATCCGCTACTGGCTTGAGCACGGGGGGCTCGATGTCTTGATGACACCGTACTCACTGCTCGACCGCCGAATCGAATCGCTCGGGCAAGACGTTCCGCTCGTCGGTCGGGGACCGCTCGCTAAAGGGTTGTTGACCGATGAATGGTCCGATCGCTTGAGCGCTAAGGGCTTCGAGTCTTGGAGCGAACCCGAGTTACGCAACCTCCTGTCGACGTTGCCACACCCGATTCAAGCGTATGCGCTCGCTGCTGCGAAACGGACGTGTGCCGTCGTCTTGCCTGGCGCTTCTTCTGTCGAGCAGTTGCAGCAGACGATTGACGCATATCATGGTGACATCAATGAGCGTGCACTCGATAAACTGCTGGCTCGTCTGCCGATTCATCCGTATACAAAACATACGACCTGAACGTCAGGTCGTATGTGTACCGCGCTGTTTCATTTGTTCGATCGCCCAATCGGCCCAATCGGCATAGTTTTCCATCATGCGGATCGCATATTCACTCGTCAATAAGTACCCGAGCGTGTCCGCTTCCGATTGATGGGCTGCTTGGAACGCACGAATTTGATGTGCGACTTGTTCATGATGCGTTTTCGTCTCCTCGACGTAACGGATCGCCTCGTCGAGCGGGAGCAGTTGCAGCAGGCTGACGCGCAACAGGTTCTCATCTTTCATCTTCGGCTGAAACGACGTCGGTTGTCTGAGCCAGTCAATCAACTCTTGACGTCCCGCCGCTGTGATCGAATAGATCTTCTTATCGGGAAGATCATGTTGGGTCACATGCTCTGACGAAACGAGGTGCTCGTCTTCCATCTTTAACAGTTCCCGATAAATCTGTGTATGATGGGCGTGCCAAAAGTGGATCATTTGCGCTTTGAACGTCGCGTTCAAGGCGTAGCCGGTCGCAGGCTGATGGGTCAACAACCCGAGTAGTGCATGACGTAACGCCATAACCATCACCATTCCCTTGCAGTTCAGTTTTTTTAAGTGTAGCACAATCTCTTGTAAGTCCGAGAATGTCAATCGGTTGACGGGCGCACCGAAGACACAGACAATGAGAGAAAGGAGTGATCAATCATGAAACCAATACAATCTGAACAACAATTCCAAACTGCCATTCAAGATAAAGGAATGGTCATCTTCACGACGTCTTGGTGCCCAGACTGCCGCCGCCTCGACATGTACGTCGACGAACTCGTCAAAGACTACCCGCAATTCAACTGGTACGTCGTCGATCGCGACGAACTGCCTGAACTGTCTGACACGCAGGAAGTCCGTGGCATCCCGTCACTGCTCTTCTATAAAGAAGGCGTCAAACAAGAACACCTTCATTCGGCGCATGCGAAGACGGAAATGCAAATTCGGTCGTTCCTCGACACGTTGAACGCCTAATCAAAAGACGACCGCGGTCGTCTTTTTTAGTGCGTGAATTTCTGCATGTAGCGCCTGTCGATTTGACGCTTGATCCAATACGAACACCGGCCGTGCCACGTCAAGCGCCCAAACGTGAGTAAGGCGTGTCCCGGAGTCGTCAATAAAATATTGAGCGACGTCCGCTGTTTATATGGCTTTTGGTCACCGAGGAGCGCCGACGCGACGTGACGGCCCGATCGGACCGCGTCGACGCCTCCGTTCAAGCCCATTGCCATATCCCCGGTGATGTAAATATCTTGATACGTCGCGTGACGCAAATAAGCGTCGGTCGGAATAAACGACCCCTCCTCGGCAAGGCCTGAGCGGTGCCACCACTCGACCGGCACGACTCCAGTCGCGTCAAGGACAAGACCGTCTGGCGCGTCCCCACCCTCATACTGTTGCGCGATCAGCGTCACCCCGCTTGCAACGAGACGACGGGCAATATGACGGCCGACCCGGTTCGGCAAGTCGGGCAAAATCTGCTTCGCATAGAGCGTGACGTGTTGCTTCGACCTCACGCAAGCGAAAGCGAGCTCGACGCCAGCTTTGCCCCCTCCGACGATCGTGACCGCACGGCTCGCTTGAATATGTTCGATCGCTACGTCCGTCATCGGTTTCAAGCCCGTTCCGATCCCTCGGCTCTTCGCACCTGTCGCGAGCACGAGGTGATCATAAGCGATCATACCTCGATCGGTCTCGATGATTCGTTTGACCGGGTCGAGCGAGATGAGTCTGCTCGCGACCGGTGTGACGTCCGGTCGCAAGTTGACGACTGCCGAAGCCATCTCATTTGCGATCACTTGGGGGAACGCCCCGGTATAAATCGTTTCCTCAAGTCCGACATAACTGACCTCGTACCGTTCACGCAACTGTTCGATCCGCGCTAAAATTTCGAGTTGCCCGTGACCGAGCCCGACTAGGACGAGCCGCGGCTTCATCGTAAAATCCGCCGTGCTTCCAACAGGCGCTGGCTGATCGTGAACACTTCAAGGATGAGGAACAGCGTCGCGACGACCCCGATCCACGACGGGAACAAAATCATGAGCGTGAACAAGATGAAGCACTCCGTCCGTTCAAGGAGACCCGGTTGATAATAAAATGATTTCTCAGAACGTTTTGAACTGCTGGCTCCGACGGCGAGAAACAGCGTCATCGCAACGACGAAGGATCCGAGCAAGAAGAGAAAGACCGGCATGTGCTCAGGATAACGAAGCGCCAGCGCGACGACGACCGAGATCTCGACGATGCGATCGAAGACGAGGTCGAGCACTGTGCCAAACCCCGTCTTCCGAGAGCGGCGCGCCATCGTCCCGTCAATGACATCGAGAAGACCCGATAACCAAAGCAGGGCGACCGCTGTCCAAAGCATGTCATTATAAATAAAGAACCCGACCGAGATCCCGATGATCCCTCCAAGGATTGTCACTTCGTTCGGTGTGAAATTCCATTTTAGAAGCCGATCGGCCCCTCGTTCAACGATGGGACGAACCCAGCGGCTTCCGTACGTGTCTAGCATCAAACCACTCCTTTTTTCTTCCGCAAATAGTAGGTCTCCCCGATCTGAAACGATTCGTCCCGGGGGAGAATGACGTACGTACCGGTCGCGAGGCGATACTCGCCTAGCCGATTGCCGAAGCGATTCAACTGTCGGACGAGTACGACCGGTTCGCCTGCTTGTTTCGTCACTTCCATCATCGTCGCCGGATAAGACGAACCTGAAAGCTCGATAAAGTCTCCAAACGCCGGCTCAGTCTCGTAAAGTTCGCCTGGTGTCCCCGTCGCCAGGACTTCTCCGTCTTCGAGCAACGTCACCCGATCGGCGACGAGCATCGCTTCTTCCCGGTCGTGGGTCACGAGCAACGCCGTCAACTCGAGTTGTTGGACGAGGTCCCGGATCAGCCGCTGCAACTCGTATTTCAAATCCGGATCGAGATTCGTGAACGGCTCATCTAACAAAATGAGCCGCGGCTCGGCCGCAAGGGCACGGGCAAAACTGACACGCTGTTGCTCGCCTCCGGAAAGTTCGTGGATGTCATCGTCATATCGGCCCGGAAGGCGGACACGGGCAAGCCACGCCTCTGCCTGCTCCCGTGACCGATTTTGAGTCGCGAGCGTCACGTTCTCCCCGACCGACAAATGCGGGAACAGAAGCGGTGATTGTGACAGCATCGTGATGCGCCGCTTGTGAGGAGGCGTCCCGAGGAGCGGCTCTTCGTCCCACGTCACCGTCCCCGTGTCTGCCGTCTCAAGTCCGGCGATAATCCGCAGTAACGTCGACTTCCCGGACCCGCTCACCCCGACAAGCGCATGGATCTCTTTCTTGTCAACGATCAGGTCGACCCCGTTCAATACGTCGCGTTGTTTGAAGTTCTTTTGTATTCCTGTAACGACTAAACTCATCTTAACCGCTCCTTCATAATTCGTACCGCTACGCGGAACAATCCTCCGAGACCGATATACAACAAGACCGGCAACAAGATGAGGACCCACGTGTTTTGTAGTGCCAATGAAACGTCATTTCCCGCATACGATTGATACAGTTGTGTCGTGACGGTCGGGATGAGCCCCGCACCGATCAATTGCACGAGCACGAACTGACCGAGAACGATGACCGTCGAGAACAAGACGATCGCCCGCATCGTCGCCGCCAACAAAGGAAACAGCACCATGCTAAATCGAGGCAGCGGCGGCAGTGTCATCGTCTGCTCAAGGAGCGGGCGTCCGATCACATACATCGCATTGTAGGCGAGCCGGATCGAGTACGGGAGCGTCGAGACGAGCAAGACGAGCAAGACACCGGCATACGTCCCGACGAGCCCGACGTTCGCGAGCACGATGTACATACCGAACATACTCGCCATGACCGGAATGAACAACGGGATAAAGACGAGCCACTCGACGAGTGTCCGCCATCTCGACTCTGTAAAAATCAGCCACCACGCTGTCCCGAGACCGAGCCAGACATTGATGACGGCCAAACTGACGACGTAGAACACCGTGTTCATGAGCACTTCATCCAATCGGATCGGAGAAGGCAAACCGAAGAGTAAGCCGAGAAACGGGAACAAGATGAAACTGATGATAAGGACCCGACTCATCGCCTCACCCCTTTTTCAATCCGGCGTCTTCGTTTGGCCGTAACGAGATACGATACAAAAGCCCCGACTGAGATCAATAGTGTCCAAACGAGTGCGACCGCGTAGGATTCATTCGCGTTTAAAAACAACCCTGTCGTCAGCCGTTCGTATGCGAGCACCCCGAGCAGCTCCGGGAATGTGACCCCGAGCAGGGCCGGTACCTCGTAAGCGAACGAGATGAACGCCACTAAAATCCAAAACGAGTCCAAGAGTGGCTTCAGTAAAAACGGCCACTCCGCGACTTTGAACTGCTCGAACCGTGTGAGTTGGAGCGTCTTCGCCATATCGAGATAGCCGCGATTCAGTTGCCCGTATGTGCCGAGCATCATCAAAAAGACGAACGGCACTTCTTTCCACACATACGTCAATATGACGACAAAGTGATGGCGCTCGTTCGCTTCCACAAGCCCGTAAAACGGAAAACCGCCCGAGAACAACAACAAAAATAAATACGCACCTGCGACATGCGGCACGAACATCGGCAATTTGAGCAGCGCTGAAAGCCAAACCGCCTCTCGAATCCGGACTGTTCGTGCCAACCACGTCCCGATGAGTAGCGAAATCGTCGTCGAGACGAGCGTCACGTAAAGCGTGACGGCTAAACTTTCCCGCCACGCCGCATCGCGCCAAAGTGACGTCCATTCGAACGAAGCGGTCTCACCGGCTAGAAATACAAGACCGGCGAGCGGTAGCAATAAGACGATGACGCTCAAGCCGACGCTACCTCGCGACACGGGACCATCCTTCACGAACTTGATCGATCACGCTCGGCCCGAAGTCGGCAATCGAACGTTCGGCAAGTTGTTCAGGGTCTGGATACGTGACGCCCGTGTCCAGTTTGAGGAAGGCTTCCCGGTCCGCTCGTTCAAGCTTCGTCAAATCGAGCGATGTCCCGTCACCCCAATACGTCGCATCTTGTTTGGCGAGTTGGGCTTCCGGTGACAACAATTCATTGATCACGACGATGGCACCGTTCGGATTGCTTGCGTTGAACGGGACCGCGAGAAAATGCGTCGAGGCGATTGAATGGTCGAGGACGAGCGCGCGCGTCCCGTCTGGAAACACGCCGTCGTTTCGTTCGGCCTCAGCACGACGCTCATTGAATCCCATCGTCATCCACACGTCACCTTTCGCATAAAGTTGGTCGAGTTGAGCGAGTGACTTCGGATACGTCGCTCCTTGTTTCCACAGATTCGGTGACCACGTCGCGAGTTCATCCCAAAATGCATCCGGGATCGTTTGATCGCTCCGGATCGCTTCCCCGTACTCGGCATAGAGCAGATGGCGGACGAACGCGTTACCGGTGAAGTCTGTCACTTCAGGATACGTGAAACGACCCGGATTTGCTTCGGTCCAACGATGCAATTCTTCGAACGTTGCCGGAGGATTCGTCACTTTGTCGGCATCATAGTGCAGCACGAACTGAACGTTGCCCCACGCCACTTCGAGTCCGTCGGTCGGCGTCCCGGCGTCGATCGCTTGCGCGGTCTCGTTCAAAAGTGCTGCGTTCGGGATTTTATCGAGCAGGTCGCCTTGTAGAAGCTCCGCCTCGGCCGCGTTTCTAAAATTATCACCATTGATCCACATGAGGTCGATCGTGCCCGCCTCTCGGTTCGAACGTTTATCGAGTGACAGTTGGCGAATGAATTCGGCCGTGTCCATCGGGACGCGATTCAACTCGATATCGTATGTTTCTTTCAGGCGCGGTGCGACGTAGTCATCGATGTAACGGTTGATGCCGTCGTCCCCGCCCCACAAGTAAAAGTTGACCGTCGTTTGCTCAGCCTCTTGAACCGCCTCGTCAAACGTCGGGGCCAGGTCTGCTCCCGTCGTCCCGCAGGCGCTGAGGAAAACAAGCGCAAACAGCAGCCCTAATCGTTGTAAATTCCGCATTGTGCTTCCCCTCTTTCTATTACTTTTTGTCAAATCCCCGTTTTGCCAACCGTTCGAACCAAATCGGACACATTGCGTACAGTTTCCCGCCTAAGTCCATCCACCACGGGGCGTTGACTTCGCGTTTCGACTGTTCAAACGCTGAGACGACCCGCTGTGCCAACTGATCTGGGTCGAGCATGATACGACGCACACTCTGTTCATAGCGACCCGTCTTGTCAGCCCGGTCAAAGAACGGCGTGTTGATCGGACCAGGATTGACTGTCAGTACGTGGACACCTGCCGGCTTCAGCTCGAGCCGGAGCGCGTTTGAAAACTGGAGCAACGCTGCTTTCGATCCGGCGTACACGGCCGACTTCGGGGTCGGCACTTTGGCAGCTTGCGAGCAGACGTTTATGATCGTCCCGCCTCGCTTCATCCGGCGCCCACAGTCACGCGACATCACCATCGGTGCGATCGCGTTCAAGCGCATCGTCTCTTCGATGACGTCCGTCGTTTGATCAACGACCCGGTCAAACTCACCGACGCCGGCGTTGTTGACCCAACCGTCGATCGGTCCATATTTCTGTACGACATCGTCGACGAGCGTCTCATAACTTGTCAAAACATCCGTGACCATCCAGTCTGCAGATAGTTTCGTCCCGAGCTCTCGAAGGCGCGTCTCGTTTCTGGCAATTAACGTCAGCTTATAGCCCGCTGCCGAAAAAGAATGCGCCAAAGCGGCACCAAAGCCGCTCGACGCACCTGTGATCACAATATGTCTCATTCCATTGCTTCCTCCACTCTCACATAAATCCATTTGCCATCGGCTAACTGCTTGACGACATGACCGCGTTCCTCGAGCAATGTCAACCGCGCGAACACTTCGCTGAAGACAAGCGGCATCGCCCGGCGCATCTTCCGCCCGTACAGCCGCATCGACCAATCGAACACACTCAAGCCGTCGGCCCAGTCGTTCAGCAGCTGCTCGCTCCGTTCATAGCGTTGACTGATCCTTGATTCGATGAGTACCCGCGGATGCTGAATCGGATTGCCGTGTCCGCTCACGACAAGCTTAATATCAAGCGCCTGTAACTTTCTAAGCGAATCGAGATAAAGTAAGACCGGTGACGCAAACCCTTCGTCCTCATACGGTTGTTCGATCAACGGGTTCGGTTCGACCGCATCGATCAAATGATCACCGGCGATCAAGACGCCGCCCGGCCCGAGCAGTCCGAGTTGATCGCTCGCGTGTCCCGGTAGATGAATCGTCTTCCAAGCCCCGTCGCTCGTCACGTCTTGTCCTTCTTCGAACGTCATCGTGACGGTCGTCGGACCGATCCAACGTAGCGCCTCCCGGTAGTCCGGCAACTTGGTGATGATCGACTCCGGTGCCCCAAACCAATGAGCCAGTTCATATAAGAAGTGATTGCCTTTTTTAATAAAGTTCGGTGTCTGTTCCAAATAACGAACGAGCTTCTCGTGACCATAGACTGGAATCGAGACATCCCGCAGCCGCCAAGCTTGACCGGCATGGTCAGCATGATGGTGCGTTAAAAATAGAAAATCGATGTCCGCGAGCGTCAGTTCGAGTTCAGCCAATTCGTCGTTCAAGGACGCCCATGCCTCTTCCGTATCTGGCCCACAGTCGACCATGAAAAACCGGCCCCCATGCTCTACGATGTATACGTTCACGTTACCGACCTCAAACGGTGTCGGAATATCGAGTCTTGCCAGTTGACTTGAAATCCAGTTCGCCACGTCCACACAACCCCTTCCACCTATCTTCATTCATTATACCTGTCAGAATGAAGGGATTTCAATGGCACAAAAAAAGGAGGGGATGTCTCCCCTCCAATCGTTTATAAGTTGATGACGGTCACTTTATCACGTGTCATCGTTTCAAGACTGCGTCCAATCCCTTGGACACCGAGACCTGATTGTTTCACACCGATGAACGGGAAGTGGTCAGGACCGCGTTCCGTTCGACCGTTGACTTGGACCGTACCGACTTCGAGCTTGTCGGCGACCGTGAACGCACTGTTCACGTTTTGCGTGAACACGCTCGCTTGAAGACCGAACTCTGACTCGTTCGTCAGTTCGATCATCTCGTCGAGTGAGCTGACACGGATGATCGGAAGAACAGGTCCGAACGGTTCTTCCCAAGCGACACGCATCTCACGCGTGACGTGGTCGAGCAGCGTCGGGTGGAGCAGGTTGCCATCGCGTTCGTTGCCGTGGACGACCGTCGCACGCTTGTTGACGGCGTCGTCGATCAAGCCTTGAACATAGTCAGCCGACTTCTTGTCGATGAGCGGGACGATGAAGCTGTTGTCAACCGGCGAACCGACCGTGAGTTTCTCGACGCGCTGTTTCAACATGGCGACGAGTTCGTCCGCTTGATCTTCGAGCACGAAGACGCGTTTGATCGCTGTGCAACGCTGACCCGAGTAAGAGAACGCACCGCTGACGATTTGATCCGCCGCAAGCGTCATGTCCGCGTCTTCTAAGACGAGCGCCGGGTCTTTGCCGCCGAGCTCTAAGACGACCGGGACCATCGATGCCTGTTGTGACAAATGTTGACCGGTTCCTGTACCGCCTGTGAATGTGATCATGTCGACACCTGGGTGCGACGTCAAGTAGTCGCCGATGACCGAACCGCGACCCGTCACGAGGTTCAACAATCCGCTCGGAAGACCGGCGTCTTGCAGTGCCTCGACCATTTTGACGCCACTGATCGCACCTTGCGTCGCCGGTTTGAAGACGACCGCGTTCCCCGTAATAAGGGCCGGGGCGATTTTAGCAGCGGCTAAGTTGACCGGATAGTTGAACGGTGAGATCGCGAGAACGACACCGAGTGCCTCTTTTTTGATGATCGCCATTTTGTTCTTTGATCCGCCCGGGAACGAATCGCCTTGCATGAATCCACCTGTGAAACGAAGTCCTTCCTCAGCCGTATAACGAATAATCTCAGCTGTGCGGACGACTTCTTTTTTCGCGTCGTTCAAGTTCTTCCCAACTTCGCGCATGATGATTTGACCGATCTCATCGACGCGCTCTTCGAGTTTGTCCGCCCATGCGTACAACAGCTCGGCGCGCTTGTTGACCGGAAGCGCCGCCCACTCTTGTTGTGCACGTTTGGCACCGTGAATCGCCTCGTCGACTTCGTCGCGCGACATCGCTTGGACGTGTCCGACGATTTCTTCTGTATAAGGTGAAACGAGTTCGATCGTTTCATTTGTTGTTGATTCTTGCCATTGCCCGTTAATTAAATATGGATACGTGTTCATACTCATAATCTCTATCTGCCTCCTGAGTAAGCTGTGATATCTCGTTGCCACCCTCATTGTATGCAAAATCAATTCCGTTGAACAACTATAAAGATTCAGTTTGTGTAATGTAAGCGGTTACTCAATGACTTTTCGTGATTTTTGACCCGACTTTGACACTTTTCAACTGAAGACTTTGGTCGATTTGACCGATAGAAAGGAAGAGAGAACGCGATATAGGAGGGACCACCATTGAGCATGGATCATAATATTTTACTTGAAGCAGGTACGAACGAGTTAGAAATCGTCATTTTCCAGTCAGGCCCGTTTATTTTCGGGATTAACGTCATGAAGGTTCGCGAGATCATCACGATGCTTCCACTTACCCCGTTACCCGGAACGCCTGAGGCGATCATGGGATTGATCGAATTGCGCGGCGAAGTCATGACGGTCATCGATCTCCCGATGGTCATCGGTCATCCTCGTGAAGCCGGAGACGGGGACCGCTTGATCGTCTGTGAGTTTAACGGCGAGAAATCAGTGCTCCGGGTCGACCAAGTGACGGAGATCAAGCGCATCTCATGGGAACAGATCGACACACCGTCAGATCTTGCCCGCGGTGTCCAAGGCATCACGAACGGCGTCGTCAAAACAGGAGACCAAATGATCATTCTTCTCGACTATGAGCGCATCGCTCTCGAGTTGTCACGAAAAGACATCATGGCTCGTGAATCCGTCAAACGACTCGGTGCAAGGGAACGCTCGAACAAACAAGTGTGGATCGCAGAAGATTCGGAGATGCTCCGCACCTTGATCATCGACACGCTCGACGATGCAGGCTACTTCAACACGACAATCTTCAACAACGGGAAAGAAGCGCTTGATGCGTTCGAGCAAGATGGTGTCGAATGCGATCTGCTCATCACCGATATCGAGATGCCACAAATGGACGGATTGCATTTGACGAGACGACTACGCGAAATGGACCGCTACGCGGCGTTGCCGATCGTAATTTTCTCGTCACTCATCTCAGACGACTTGAAACATAAAGGCGATGCCGTCGGCGCGAACGCACAAATCACGAAGCCTGAAATCGGCATGTTGATTGCGACGCTCGATGAGTTTTTAGCCAAATGACAAACCGAGGGGCCGCAAAATTGCGGCCCCTCTTTCATTACACCAATCGATTGAAATAGGCGTCCCATTCGACAGCGAACCGTTGCATTTGACGCTCGATGTCCTCAAGCACCGGTTCAAGGTTCTCGACTTCGTTCGTCTCACCGGCGAGTTCAAGTTGTTGGAAACGCGACGCCGTCTCGTCAAGTCCGACCGAATAAGAGGCTCCCTTTAACAAGTGGGCGAGTTGTTCGATTTGTTCATGATCTTTCGTCTCGACCACGCGCTTTAATTCAGGAAACTTCGCCTCGAACTGCGCGACGTAAGTCTCGGCAATCTTTTTCAGAAAATCTTTATTTCCACTTGCGATTTGATGGAGCTCTGCTAATTTATCTTCGTTAAACAGAGCGTTTTGGGGTGTTTGAGTCATCTCCATCCCTCCTTCTACTCATTCCTTCTGACATTCTAACTCACTGTAGGATGTTTTCGAGAGAAAACAAAAAATCTCCTTCTTTGCGATTGCACTCTCCTACTCGCCTACCTATAATAAAGTTGAGCTAAGGTAGGAGGAAGATTATGCTAACGATTTACCGTACCGACGCATCTGGTCGCGTTCACGAGATCGAAGACTTTGACAAAGGAAGCTGGATCCAACTCGTCAACCCGACGAAAGACGAGGCCGATCAAGTCATTGCCGCCTCCGGCATTCCTGAAGACTTCGTGTATGACCCACTTGATATCGAAGAAAAGCCGCGTTTTGAGAAAGATGACGAAGGCCTGCTCATGATCATTGACGTTCCATACGTTGAAGAAGACGATACGGGACGTGCCTATAATACGATCCCACTCGGTATCATCGTCACGGGACGACATTTCATCACCGTCTGTTCGCGTGACCTCGATGTACTCAACTTGTTCGCTAACGGCAAAGCCCGCTTGTTCCGGACAAACTATCGTAGCCGGTTCGTCTTCCAGATTTTGCACCGAGTCAGCATGACGTACTTGCGGTTCCTTCGCCAGATCGACCGGCGAATGGAAGAGCTAGAGCAAGAACTTCAACGTTCGATGCGAAATCAGGAAATTTTCCAGTTGATGAACTTACAGAAGTCGCTCGTCTACTTCATGACATCGCTCAAAGCGAATGACAGCGTCCTCGACCGCATCGTCAAGACGCCGAGTCTTGAGAAGCATGAAGAGGACGAAGACTTGTTAGAAGACGTATTCGTCGAGCATCGTCAGGCGATGGAGATGGCCTCGATTTATAACGACATCATCAGCATTAAGATGGATGCGTTCGGGTCGATCATCTCGAACAACGTCAACTTCGTCATGAAGTTCTTGGCGTCGATCACGATCGTGCTCAGCATTCCGACGATGATTTCCGGGATCTTTGGGATGAACGTCCAAGTCCCGTTCGAAGGTCAATCAATCGGTTTCGTGTTCGCACTTGCCATGATGGTCGGTTTTTCGAGTCTCGCCTTTTATATTTTATGGCGGAAACGTTATTTCTAGACAAAAGGATGAAATCGTCATGAGCGACGGTCTCATCCTTTTGTCGTTTAAGTTAGCTTTACCGTGACGAGGCACAAGTCGTCGTCAATCTCGATTTTCGGGACGAGCCGTTCGGCAACGTGACGGGCATAATCTAAGCCGTACGTGGCGATGTCTTTTTCAAGCCAACGGATGCCGTCATCGATGTCTTTGCTATAACATTCCATCAGTCCGTCCGTGTACATATGCAGGACCATACCTGGCGTGATCTTGATTTCTTTCGATTCATAATTCGGTTCCTCGAACATGCCGACCGGCACCCCAGTCGTCTCGAGACGAGTCATCCCTTCCGGAGACGTCACGATCACAGGCGGATGGCCGGCATTGACATACTCGATGCGTTGATTCGTCGTATCGATGTAACAATAGACGGCCGTGAAATAACTTTGCATATCGTCGCCTGAAAACAGGAACGTCATCTGTCGGTTCAGTTCGGTCATGACGTCGACCGGGTACTGGACGTTGGCGACAAGGCCTGGCAAGATCGAGCGGATTCCCATCGTGATCAAGGCTGAAGACACGCCGTGACCCATCACGTCGAAAATGATGACACCGTAACGATCAGGCGCGACTTGGAACCAGGCGTACATGTCACCCGCCAATTTTTTAGATGGCAGGTACAGCGCCCGCATATCGATTTCCGCGCTACTGATTGGTGGGGTCAGTGCGCTCTGCTGAATCTTTTGGGCCAAATCCAGGTCATATTGGAGACGAGCCTCATATTTTTTCCGTTCATCGACGGCCGCTTTGTAACGGAGCGCCGAGCGAATCCGGGCGAGGAGTTCGGTGATTTTGATCGGCTTCGTCGTATAGTCGGACGCTTCAGCATCTAGCCCTTCGGCAATTTGCTTCTCTTCGGTCCGGCCCGACACCATGATTACCGGCAGTTCTTCATATCCTGTCATTTGTCGAATCCGTTTGCACGTTTCAATCCCTGAGATGCCGGGCATCTCGACATCGAGCAGGACGAGGTCATACAGCGACGGGGCTTGCGGGTCCATGAGGAGCGCGAGAGCATCTTCACCACTTGAGACCGAGACCGTCTCATAATCGTGTTGATGCAATAATTGTTCGAGAACCATCGTATTGACCGGTTCGTCGTCGACAATCAAAATCGCCATAGTCATCCCTACCTTCTCTGTCAGTGTTCTTCTATATGTTATTGTATCATATCTAATCAAGAGACCAACCATTTCAAACCTGTAACAGTTGTGAGAGGCTCAAACATGGAGAACGTCTCAGCTTTTTGTCATACTAAAAGAAAGAAAGCGAGGAATGCGCCATGGGATGGATATTTGCCGTAAGTGGATTGATCATTTTGCTCGTCTTGATCGCCTCTGTCGTCGTCATCCAAAAAGGATACGCCTACAAAGACAACAAAGATGACATCGTTCTCGACTACGATGAGATTAATCGTCGCATCACCGAACAAGATCAGCAGGACAAATAGAGCCATCCACGACGGATGGCTCTATTTTTATCAAAATTAGGCGAGAATACGCCCACTTCTAAACGACGAACATCCAGGGCAAGTCTCAACTTCCTGAGGTGTCGATCGTCGGCAACCGGCTCAAGCTGCCGAAGTTGAAGTGGGTCCGGTTCGCCAACTCGAAGCAGGTCGAGGGCCGTATCTTGAACGCCACGATCCGACGTAACGCCTCAGGCAAATACTTCGTCTCCCTCCTCGTCGAGCAGGAAATCGACGAACTGCCGAAGACCGGCTCAACCGTCGGCGTCGACGTCGGGCTCAAGAACTTCGCCATCCTGTCCGACGGCACGGTGTACCAAAACGACCGCTACTTTCGCACGCTCGAGAAGAAACTGGCACGTGAGCAGCGCAAGCTCTCCCGTCGTCGGCTCATCGCCCTGAACCGGAACATCAAGCTGTCGGAGGCGAAGAACTATCAGAAACAGAAACGGAAGGTCGCCTGCATCCATGAGAAGATCGCCAACAAGCGCACCGACTTCCTGCACAAGGTATCGACCGAGATCGTCAAAAACCACGACATTATCGGCATCGAGACCTTGCAGGTGAAGAACATGCAGAAGAACCGCGCGCTCAGCAAGTCCATCTCGGAGGTGAGTTGGTCGGAGTTCTTCCGCATGCTCGAATACAAGGCGGACTGGTACGGCAAGACCGTCGTGAAGGTCGGGAAGACCTTCGCCTCGAGCCAGCTCTGTTCGAGTTGCGGTCATCGACACAAAGACGTGAAGCATCTTGGTCTGCGTGAGTGGACATGCCCGGGCTGCGGGACCCACCACGACCGCGATGTGAACGCAGGACTGAACCTCAAACGAGAGGCTCGGCGTATCTTCGCCTCTTCAACCGTCGGGACGACGGGGCTAGCCTGATCAGGTTTCGACTGTTAGGTCGGATAACTCAGGAATCCTCCCCCTCTAAGCGAAGCGTAGGTGGGGGTAGTTCAATTGAACTCGAAGCGTATCGCCCCTTTTTCAAGATAGAGCGTGGCCTCAAACGTCTTGTCGCCTTTTTTGAACGCATGAACATTTGACTGCCCGCCGTTGATCATCTGTTTCAGTTCATCTTTCGCGAGTCCGACACCGAGCACTTGTTTTGACACGGTGAATTTGCACCCTTCGCGGTAGCCGCTGCAACCGATGAACTTCGGATGCTCGACGAGTCCTTTTCCACAGCTCGGACAGACGCCAAACGACGCTTTTGGCCGCGAGGCAGATTTCTTCCCGAATCGTCTCGGTTCAATCGTATAGCCTTCCGGATTCGCCGCCGCGACTCTCGCTTTGGCTTCTTCGACGAGATGAATCGACATCTTTTTCGCCTGGTCGATGAATTCGGCCGCAGACGCAGACGCCTGTCCGATCTCATGGAGCCGCTTCTCCCATTTCGCGGTCATGGCCGGCGAGGCGAGAATGCTGTCGCCGAGCACATCGATTAACAGACGGCCTTTATCGGTCGGAACGAGCTCTTTCTTTTGAAGTTCAACATAACCCCGCTTCTTCAAGCCGTCGATTATGTTCGCCCGAGTCGCTTCCGTGCCGAGCCCCTCGACTTCTTTCATGATATGGATCAGTTCCTCGTCGTCGAGCTGTTTCCCGGCGACTTTCATCGCCATGATGAGCGCGCCTTCCGTATACCGTTTTGGAGGCTCTGTCTGTTTCGATAACACTTCGACTTTCTTTTCAGTCAACGGCTCACCGGTTGTCAGCACCGGAAGCTCGACGTCTTTTGACTTCATCTCGACGACTTGACGGTACCCGGGGCTGACAACGACCGTCCCTTTTGCCCGGTATAAGTCTTCCCCGTCCATCAAGTCGACGGTCGTCTTCTCGAGTTTGGCCGAGGGGGCGAACGCCGCCAGAAAGCGGCGGTTGATCAAGTCATACAGTTTCGCCTCATCCCCGCTAAGTCGACCCACATCGCCGCACGCTTCGGTCGGAATGATCGCATAGTGATCGCTCACTTTTTTCGCGTTGACGTAGCGGCTGTTCCGGGACGGGTTCTCGGTCAACACGTCAGCGAGTCCAGCATATGCCGCAGACTTCAACAGCCGTGCTTTCGTCTGCGGGAACAGCGTCGCCTCGTCGGGCGTGACGAAACTAGAATCTGTCCGCGGATAACTGATCCACCCTTTCGTATACAACTTTTGGGCGATATCGAGCGTCTTCTTCGCCCCGAAGCCGAACCGTTTGCCGGCCTCGGCCTGGAGACCCGATAAGCTGAACCAGAACGGTGGGTGTTCCGTCTTGTCTTCCTTATCAATCGACCGCACGACCGCCGTTCCGGTCGATCGGTCGACGACGGCGTCAGCTTGTTCACGCGTCTTCAGTTTCGTCGTCTTTCCAAGTGTGTATTTCGCTTTGAACGTGCCCCGTCCTTTTTGGAGCGTCGCTTCGACCTCGAAGTACGCCTCCGGGACGAACTGTTTGATCTCGCGCTCTCGATTGACGATCAAGGCGAGCGTCGGTGTCTGGACGCGGCCGAGTGAGAACACGTCTTCGATGCCAATCGTCTTCAAGAGCGTCGTATATGCGCGCGATGCGTTCATACCGACGAGCCAGTCGGCACAGGCACGACTCATCGCCTCATGGTAATACGGAATCGTCTGCTCTCCCGGCAACAGCTGCGCGAAGCCGCGGTCGACCGCCTGCTCGGTCAAACTCGAGATCCATAAGCGCTCGAGCGGTTTTTTGTTGCCGGCAAGGCGCAAGATGAGACGAACGATCGCCTCTCCTTCCCGCTCGGCGTCAGAAGCGATGATGACGTCCGTGATCGAGCGGTCGTGGAGCCATTTTTTGATTGTCTGGAACGGCTTCGACTTGCCCTTCGAGATGCGATAGTCGAACCGGTCTGGGACAATCGGAAGTGATTCATACTTCCAAGACTTCCACTCCGGGCGGTAGTGGGACGGCTCTTGGAGTTCACATAAGTGGCCAACTGCCCAAACGACGATGGCACCTTCCGGGAAACGTTGGCATGCTGCGATTTCAATCTCGTCTTTTCTCTTTTTTGATGGATACGGCGCCGCCAGCTTTTGTGCCTGCGACGGTTTCTCCGCAATGATTAATCTCATGTGATCCCTACTTTCGTTGTCGTTCGAACGATCTCGTCGAAACGACACTTTCGAAAAAGAATGTTTTTTCTCGTATGTTTCATTATATCATTAGAGGAATATGTACAAAACCAAAGGGGGATGCCTGTTGTCTTATTTAATTTTATTTGCCGCCGTCTTTTTCCTGTCGACGAGCGTCTTGTTCGTCAAATGGACGTCCGCTCCGGCGGAGACGGCCGCTTTCTACCGCATGCTGTTCTCGAGCCTCATGTTGTTACCGTTTCTCGATTACCGCTCGCTCTTCTCGTTACGCTCGAACACCCGCTACGCGATCTTGTTCAGCGGGACGCTCCTCGCCTTCCATTTCTGGCTCTGGTTTTTATCGCTCGACTACACGACCGTCGCGAGTTCGACGTTGTTCGTGACGTCGAGCCCGATTTTCGTCCTCATCGGGAACGCCCTGTTCTTTAAAAAACATCCGACCCGAAAAGGTTTGGCATTTGCACTCGTCGCCGTCCTCGGCGGCATGCTCGTCGCGGCCGGTGATATCCAAATCGGTCGCGACGCGCTCTACGGGGATGTGCTCGCGCTTCTCGCCGCCTTGTTGATCGCCGGCTACTGGCTCGTCGGTCAACACATTCGGACCGAGATGAAGACGAACGACTACTCGTTCAGCGTCTATTTCGTCGCCACGTTCGTTCTCGGTTTCATGTTGCTCGTTCGGGACACGACGTTCGTCGGCTTCGAAGGAGTGAATTGGTGGTA
Source organism: Exiguobacterium sp. SH3S1 (assembly GCF_004337105.1). Taxonomy (NCBI): domain Bacteria; kingdom Bacillati; phylum Bacillota; class Bacilli; order Caryophanales; genus Exiguobacterium; species Exiguobacterium sp. SH3S1. Next base: position 153,186 of record NZ_SJUW01000005.1, read on the forward strand.
TTTCATCGCCCTCGCCTTCTTCCCGACGCTCCTCGGCCATAACTTGTTCAACTACGCCCTCGCCCGCGTCAGTGCGACCGTCGTCAGCATCACCATTCTCGGCGAGGCGCTCTGGGGCATGCTATTCGGCTTCGTCTTCTTCGAGGAACGGCTCGGCGTGATGCAATGGATCGGCGCGGCCGTTTTGCTCGGTGGGATTTACTTGTTCCTAAAAGAAGACGCCCGTTCAACAAGAACGGACGTCGTTTCATAAATTGGTCGCTTTCGCTTTCGCTTCCACCTCATCTTCTGACGGACGGAACAGCAGTTTCCGGTCCCAAATCGCCATGCCGATCGCTGTCAGGAAGGTCAAGCCGTCGGCGATTGGGAAGGCGAGCCACACACCGAACACACCGAAGAAGTTCGGTAAGATAAAGACGAGCGGAATCGTATAAAGCGTCTGCCGAGACAACGACAAGAACATCGCGACCCGGGCTTTCCCGAGTGATTGATAGATGCCGTTGACGAGCATTTGGACGCTCGTTAAGAACGAGACAGCGAACAGGACATGAATCGCCGTCACCCCGCCAGCAATCAAGTTCGCGTCGGACGTGAACATGCGCATGAGCGGTTCTGGGAACAGCTGGAGCGTCAGCCAGATGAAGACCGCAATCGCGATCCCAGCCCGTAGCGCCGTCCAAATCGTCTCGCGCATCCGCTCGAACTGTCGCGCCCCGAAGTTATAGCCGACTATCGGTTGCATGCCTTGGACGATGCCCATGATCGGCATTCCGACGAGCGCCATGAACTTATTCAAAATGGCGAACGTGGCCAATTCTTGGGTCCCACCATACGTCCCGAGCATGATGTTGACGAAGACGAACAAGATCGATTGCGACACCATCATGACGAACGAGGATGACCCGATTGCCATAATCTCCTTCAATTCGCCGAACCGCAGCCGAAACTTCCGCCATTGGAAGTCGAGCTCGGTTCGGCGATTTTTTGCGAAAAAGAAGCGTAACATGAGCACCGACCCGACGACTTGAGCGAGTGCCGTCGACCAGGCCGCCCCGTAAATACCCCATCCGAACGTGAAGATGAACAGCGGCGTCGACACCAAGTTGACGACGACGGTCGTGAGCATCACTTTCATCTGATAAGGTGCCTGTCCTTCGGCCCGTACCATCGCGCTCGCCGCGAGCGTGAACATGAAGAACGGCGAACTGATCAGCGTGACCGATAAGTATTGACGACTCAATTCCATGATCTCCGACGTCGCCCCGAACACGGTCAAGATCGAATCGAGCATGAAGATGGCCGAACTGACCGCGAACGCGGCGAACACACCAACGAGCACGAGCACGTTCATGAACGTGACGGCGGCACCGGCGTCGTCTCCTTTGCCGAGTTTCCGCGAACTGATCGAGGCCCCGCCGAGACCGACCGCACTCGAGACGGCCATCAGAATCATTTGAATCGGGAACGCGATCCCGATCGCGGCCACCGCAGCCGGTCCGATGCCACGCGAGACGAAAATCGTGTCAATTATATTATAGAGCGCCGTCACCAGCATACCGATCATCGCCGGCAGCGACAGCTTAAACAGCAGGCGTCCGATCGGATCGGTCCGAAGTTGCTCCGTGTTCTGATTCATCCTTCCATCCCCTTTTTCGTATATGTTAATAGGGTAGCAAGATTGGATGGAACGGTCGACTATGTTGCCTTGCCGGATGTGTCAACGGGCACTCGAAGCGGGAACTTTCACTGCTGCCGCTTTTCGTTTTCGCATGATGAAGTCGGTCGCGACAGGTTGGTCGACTTTGACGCGTACCGTCATCATCGCCTGGTTCGCCGTCTCGAGCGGCATCCCGGTCTCATCGAACAACTCGTCGATCCGTTGCGTGAAGCGGACGAACCCGGGACCAAAGAATTCGACTTCTTCTCCGCGGCGGAAATGGTTACGCTGCTCGAGCGTCGCCATGCCTGTCGACGCTTCATACGAGATGACGCGCGCTGCGAACGCATATTGCGGGATGGCGCGCGGCTTGCCGAACAGTTGCTCTTTCTCGGTCGGGATGCCGTAATAGAACCCGCTCGCGAGCTCTCGTTGCGCTGCTTTCCAAATCTCTTCTTCCCATGCCGGGTCGAAGACGAATCCTTCAGGATCCCCGCAGTAGGCGTCGATGACTTGACGATAGACGTTACAGACGGTCGCTACGTAATGGATCGATTTCATCCGTCCCTCGACTTTCAAGCTATCGACGCCGGCATCGACCAAATCGGGTATGTGCCGGACCATCGCAAGATCGACCGAACTCATCGAGAACGGTTCCTCATCGCGCGCTGCCATGTCGTCTGTCAACAGCTCATCCGCCTCGAAGAAGCCGTATTTCCAGCGGCACGACTGGGCACAGCCGCCGCGGTTCGCATCGCGGAGCGCCATATGGTTCGACAGCGTGCAACGTCCCGAGTAGGAGATACACATCGCGCCATGGACGAACGCCTCGATCTCGACGTCGACTTGACGTTTCATCTCTTTGATCTCTTCCATCGACACTTCACGGGCGAGGACGATTCGCTCTAGCCCTTCCTCTTGCCAAAAACGGAGCGTCTCGTAGTTCGTCGCCGACGCCTGCGTCGATAAATGGACCGGAAGACCGGGCGCGTCCGTGAGACAGACCTCGATCATGGCCGGGTCCGAGACGATGACGGCGTCGATGCCGATGTCACGGAGTCGACAGAAGAAATCGCCCGCGCCATCGATATCCCCTTCATGGGTCACCATGTTCGCGGCGACATACACTTTCGCCCCGCGCGCGTGCGCGAAAGCGACGCCTTCGGCCATCTCCTCGTATCCGAAGTTACCGGCCCGCGAGCGGAGCCCGAACTGTTGACCACCGATAAAGACCGCATCGGCCCCGTAGAGAATCGCCATCTTTAATTTTTCTAAGTTTCCTGCCGGAGCTAGTAGTTCTGGACGTTTTTTCATCTTGATCCCCTCACTTGATCTCTTCTGGATTTCGTAACAACAGTCCGGTCCCAAGCCGGAATTGTTCAGGTTGGAGTTCGGCGAGACGCCGTTCCATGAGCGTGCGGTCGAACTGGCCGTTCAACAAATCCGATCGGGCTTTGTCGAACAGACGGACGATGTCGACGAACGCGTCCCCGGCATGCCACCCTTCGAGTTTCCACGTATGCAGTCCGCCTTTTAAGAGCGCCGGCAATTGACCCATGAGCGTCAAATCTTCGGAGAAGACGTGCGTCCCGTTGTCGTCTTGGTAGACGGGATAGCGACTGTCCGCATCAGACGGTTCGCTCATATAGTACTCGCGCACTTCCGCCTCCTCTCTCGACCGGCCGATCTCATTGAAATAGTTCGTCAATAGCGGTCGTTTCGAGTGATGGATACATGTTGGTCCGTACACTTGAACCTCGACGGGGAGCCCGATCTGCTGTTGAATCATCCCGAGTTCGGTCAGTGTCACTTCACGGGCCGCGACTGCCCCGATGGCGTCGCGCTTACCCCAAAATTGAATGTGTCGCGCCGACGTGACGAGCGTTTGAGCATCGTACCAATAGGGGATATTGGCATTACGGATCAAGCGGATGGCACCTGGGTCGCCCGCCGTCACACTGTCGATCCCGATTTGCTTGAGCGTGTGTAAATAATCCGGTAACGCCTCGATTTGATCGTTATGCATCAAATTATTGACGGCGACCGTCACTTCTTTGCCGTAACGATGGGCGAGCGCTGTGACTTCTCTCACAGCCGGTAACGACCAGTCGCCTTTATGGCGTAACCCGTATTTCGATTCTCCGATATAAATGCGGTCGGAGCCCGCCATGATCAGCGCCTCTGCTTGGTCGACGCTTTGTGCCGTAGTCACTAGCTGAATCATCATTTCGCTTCTTCTCCTGACTTTGTGAGTCTAATCACATATTCTTGATATACTTTAGCACACGTTCAAGCGTGTCGACGAAGCAGGAATTTAACAACTGGTGAAGAAATCAGTAACAATGTATGACTTTTTAATCGAAGGAGTGGACGATTTTGACAAAAACAGCCTTGATTACCGGTGCCTCGACTGGCATCGGTCTAGATCTCGCCGTCTTAGCGGCCCGAGATGGATTTGACTGTATTCTCGTAGCTCGTAGCGAGCCACGGTTACATGAACTCAAAAAAGTACTTGAAAAACGATACACAATTAACGTGCACGTGTTCGCCCTCGACCTATCTGAACACAACGCCGTGAAGCGGTTGACGAACGCGATTGACGATGCCGGGCTCACGGTCGATTTTTTAATCAATAACGCTGGTTTCGGTACAGCCGGCGAGTTTATCGAGCTCGATGCGGAAACCGAGGCCGAAGAGGTCCGGTTGAATGTCAACGCCTTGACCGAGTTGACGAAAGCGTACTTGCCTGACATGGTCGCCCGCAATCACGGCTACGTCTTAAACGTCGCCTCTGTCGCCGCATTCCAGCCGGGACCGTATATGGCCGTCTATTACGCGACGAAAGCGTACGTCTTATCACTCACAGAAGCGCTCCATGCCGAGACGAAAGGCACAGGCGTAAACGTCAGCGTCCTTTGCCCGGGTCCGACCGACACCGGTTTCTTTAACCGGGCCGGTAGCGAAATGATGGTATCGAAAATGCCGTCTCATCTCGTCGCTTTCTTCGGTTATAAGGGCGTCATGAAAAATAAACGGGTCATCATCCCGGGCTTGTCGAACCAAGCGCTCGTCGGACTCGCGAAAATTATGCCGCGAGCTGTCAGTCTCGAAATTTTACGTCGATTCCAAAAACCGACAGATGCCTCGGTCGAACAGCTCCCGACATCTTGAACCTAAAAAAGCAGAGCGACTCAAACGTTTGAGTCGCTCTGCTTTTTTAGGTTGAGGAATCAGCCGCCATGGCGTGACAGCTGAATCAGACGTCGAATAAAGATAAAAGCTGGTATAACCGTCATGAGCGCCGTCGTGACGACGAGAGACCAGGCGAACACAGCTTCAAGTGTCGCCGCTCGGGCTCGCATCTCCTCGAGAAGATTGACGTTTTGAACGGACAAGACGATCATCAGTGCCGGCCAGACGCTCGAAGCGAGGATGCTCAACATCGCGTATCGTGTCCGAATGAGCCGACGCGACATCAAGAAGATATTGACGGCCATAAACAATAGTCCGATGAAGAGGAACAAACCGATTTCATACATATTGACGTATCCGCCCATGCTCAACCACCTCACTCGAGTAGTACTCATGTTTACCCGTCTTCGCGGACAAATATGCGAACGAATAAATCATGTAGGACGATCAAAAAGAAGACGTTTGCGATTCCGTGCGCCAAATCGAACGGCAAGCTAAGGATGAGCAATTTGATAAAGTCGGCTCCAATCACTTCCGCGAACGACAAGTTCGTCGTCCAGCCGAATAAAAAACCAGAGCCGAGCCCGATTGACCAAAGTAACATGCGCGACCGCAACAAGATCGGTCGTAACAAGTAAACGAGCGTGATCACGAGCAACCAACCGAGAAACTGATACAAAACGAACGGACCGAGGCCGAGTAAAAGTCCCGATAGAAGCGGGACGAATAAAGCGAGCATGCCTGCACTCGTCCATCCAAAATAGAGCGCGGTCAGCATCAATAGTGCGGTCGTCGGTTGCACGTTCGGGATGGCCATGAAAAGCCACCGTCCGATGACGGCGAGCGCGAGAAGCTGTGTCAATACGGAAATAGGTGACTTCGTCCGCTCAAACTTCGACAAAAGTGCGAATGCGGTTATGAGGGCGAGGACGTAAGTGACCATAACGTACTCCGATCCACGTACTGTTCGCGCGTGCCGTCAAACACGACCGCTCCGCTCGCCATACATAAGACATGACCTGCCGCCGCAATCAAGCGTTCATCGTGGGTCGCACATAAAACACGCGCCGTCTCGGCTTTTTGTACGATTGCCGCAACGAAGGCGTCGCGTTCGTTCTCCGACAGTCCGACCGTCGGCTCGTCGAGGACGATGAGTGACGACGTGGACGCGAGTACCGCCTGCAACTGTTCGACCCGTCGATTCAATGATTTTGGGAACGGCCCGTACTCGGGGTCTGCCGGAAGATAGAGCGGCCGCTCTGATAACTTCACTTTCCCGTATAACGGATGCAGGCTCTTCGCCATCAGTTCTAGGAGTGTCGACTTGCCACTGCCGTTCGTCCCGATGCACACGGTTAACCCTGGTCCGTCAGACCGATACGACACGTGTTCGACCGCGTAGGCGGGTTGCAACGGATGACGATAGGACACGTCTTTGACGTTAATCGATGCTTCACTAGACGACTTAACGACCGTGAACGCATGTGTTGCACCGCCTTCACGCGACCGGTCCGTATAAGCAACGCTAATCCCGAGCTGTCCTAGCCGCCGAAGTAGCATCGATAAGTGTTCGCTTCGGAATCGATCGAGATAACGGAACGGCTCGATGAGAACGAGCGCATCGGGATTTTCGCCGAGCACATGAGCGATTCGAACGAGCTGTTGTTCTCCGCTCGAGCATTCATCAAATCGTTTTTTGGACAGATGATCGATTTGTAAGAGCGCTGCCAGTTCGGCGCCGCGCATCGCATCATCACCGGCGAGCAGTGAGGCGACCGAACCGGCGAGCGGGTCATCGAGATTGACGATATGGGCCCGCTCTGAAGCGACCCACTCCTCAATTTGCTGACGTCCGTGCTCTGAGGATAACCAACGCATCTCGCACACCTCCTTTCGTCAAATACGGGTAAAGCAACCAGATGAGTGGTGACCACTTAAGCGCCGCCACAAAGCAAATAAACAGGATGAACAGATGAACGAGATCATCGCCTTGGAATGAACGTAGGCGCGGCAACGCGTAAACGGGTTCACGGCGCTGGCTGTCAATCCCGACGACGATCGCTTCTCGCCAGTCTTGTCGCTGGTGACTGCGGAGCGACAAACGGATGGCCCGTTCCATGGACGGGACGAGCGCCCAAGCACCGTATAGCAACCGGGTCGATTGCGGAAAGCGTCGCAAGAGCGGCAATAGCCGTTCTAATCGCATGAAACGGCTCGCCCAAACCATTCCGAATAAAAACGTCGCCAAGCGGACAATTTGGTCGCTGAGCGCACGGATGGAGACGTCCCACTGGAACAGGATCGGTGCGAGCGAGATCAGCGCGAACGCGACAAGCAGACCGAGCATCGCGACGGGAAAGCGCCGCTCCAACAGTAACAACCCGACCAGCCCGGCGAGCAGACTTAACGAACCGTTCACATGAATCAAGACGTACAGATGGACGAGTAGAAAGAAAAGGAGCGTGACAGCATGTCTACGCTCCAAATCCGCCTCATTCGAAGAAAGAAATCGCATCTTCTTCAAACCGCCATTGGATAATATCGGTGGACTCGACTTCTTTTGCAGCCGCCCCTTCATCGCCAGGGCTGCCGTTAAAGGCATACACCCAGCCAGATGACTGACCGGCCGATTTTTCTTGTATCCCACCGATTGCCGTGACGTAGGTCATCTCCCCGCTTCCGACAGAATCAATCGGTAATTCTGTCGCTTTGAGGGCATCGAGCACCGTCGCCCCATCCTCTAGGCAGACACTTTTCTCATGGTACAACGTCTCTTCCGTCGACGCGTCATAAACGGAAATCGTCGGTTCGACGTCACAAGACTCACTTTGTCCGTTCGACGTCTCTTCTCCGGCACAAGCTGCCAATAAAGGTATCATCACACTCATGATGAGCAATTTTTTCATTGATCCGTCAAATCCTCTCGTTGGTGGATGGAATAGTTGTAAAGAATCGTATATTTTTCGCCTGTCGCTCTGCCTTCACGGGTCAAACCGGTCAATTGAATACTGTTGGCGAGCACAGGTTCTCGCTGGAGCCAGAATTTGACGATTCGTCCGTCCCGGTTGATCATGAGCATCGCTTCGTTCTCGAACGTGTACATGTCGTACAGTCCATCAAATGAGAACTGTAAGAGCGGTGCCTCGACTTGTTTGGCAAAGTCTTCCCACACTGTCCCCCGTACGGCTTCGATCACGTGTTCGAAGTCGACGAGCTTCTCGAAAAAGGCTCGGCCAGAACCTTTGTTCATCTCATCGACTTGACGATATTCAAGTTCCCCTGAGTCGTCATAGTTGATGCGGATTTGCTGGAACGAGCTGTTGCGTTCGACCATGAGCAAATACTCGAGTGATTGCAGTTCACCGTCCCGGTCGACAATCATTTTGCTACGATCGAGCTTGATCACCTCGCCGTTGATCCGGCGTAAAATCGTATCTGTCATCCGGTCGAACGACTCGTCTTGCACCGACACCGGCCCGATTTGTTGAGATTCGGCCCGGAATTCGGATTGGTCGAACAAAGGTACGAACAGTAAAACGATGAAGAAGAAGAAGCCGACGAGCGCCCCGTACCATTTATACCGGCTGTTTCGTTTCGGAAAGAACAAGAATGACATCAAAAATCCGATTGGGATATGAAACCCGCCGATCGGAAACGAAACGATTCCGAGCAACGAGTAGAATAAGAACTTGGCGAAAAAGTTCGGTTCTGGCTCTTTCAACTGATTCAATCTTACACCTAGCAACATGCTGATGACGATGAAACCTAGCCAAACGTATAGTTGTATTGTCACATCAATCCCCCACTATAAACTCGGAAAAGTCGGTTGCCACATGGCTATCCGCAAACCCAGACACGACCTCGGCCTCAAATTCTGCTTCCCGGCCTTGGTAGCGGGCTGAGATATGGGTGACGATCAATCGGCCCGCGCCCGCCTTGTTCGCGAGCATTGCAGCTTCGATCGTCGTCGAGTGACCGTACTGTCTCGCAAGTTTTGACTCCCCTTGCATAAACGTCGCCTCGTGGACGAGGACGTCGGCAGCTTGTGCGAGCACGAATGCATTCTCGCACGGAGTCGTATCCCCTAAGATGGCGACGATCGCTCCACGGACCGATTCTGTGACATATTCTTTAGACGCGTATGTTTTCCCTGCAAATTCAAACGTGTCTGCTTGTTTGATTGTCCGATAGATTGGACCGCTCGGAATACCGAGTGCTCTCACTTTGTCGACGAGGAGCGTCCCCGGACGCGCCGGTGCCTCGATGCGAAACCCGTAAGATGGAAAGCGATGCGCGAGCTTCCGCACCGTGACGAGGTGACCGTCTTGCTCGAACGTGTCCCCGTCCTCATATTCGACAATCGTCAGGTCATAGCCTAAATATGAACCGGTCAGTTTCAACGTCAGCTCGAGCCATTGCTTGATGCCACGCGGCCCGTACAGCGTGAGCGGATCCTTTCCGTCGAGGGCGGAACGCGTCGATAAGAAACCTGGCAACCCGAAGACATGGTCCCCGTGTAGATGCGTGATCCAAACAGCCGATACTTTTCGCGGTTTGATCGTGGTATGGAGAATCTGGTGCTGGGTCGCCTCCCCGCAATCGATCAGCCACGTCTGTTTAGGCAATGTGAGTGCGAGCCCGGAAACGTTCCGTTGTTTCGAAGGCATGCCTGAACCAGTTCCTAAAAAATGTAACTTCATAAATATATTTGTCCTTTCTGCTAGCCTAATCCATGCTATACTTGAGTCACTCGTTGAAAAGGATGTGATCCGTGATGAATAAAGTTGAACATTCCGACGCTTTGTATGAAGTGATTCGGGAACGAGCGACTTCAATGAATCGCAAACACCAACAAGAAGCAGGCACCTCGATCCGAATTCACGACATAGCGACCGAACTTCACTGCTCAGACGAACTCGTTTTAGAATCGTTGGAGTTCGCCGCATAAACACACGAACACATAGGAAGAGCCGACTTAGCGTCGGCTCTTTTTTTAGTTTGTTTCCGGTGTTGCGACTTGCCCGACAATTTCAACAACGAGTTCAATCAACTTATACAGTTCGACGAGCGGCATGCGTTCGTTCGTCGTATGGATTTCTTCATACCCGACCGCAAGGTTAACCGTCGGAATTCCTCCACCGGCGATCACGTTCGCATCCGAGCCCCCGCCCGAATGAAGGATACGAATCGGACGTCCAATTGCTGTCACGGCTGACTTCGCCACTTCGACGACCTCGTCGCCTTCTTCGAACTTGAAGCCCGGGTACATGATGTCAATCTCGACTTCAGCACGACCGCCGTGCGTCTCAGCCGCTTCGATATACGCTTGTTTCATCGCTTCGGCTTGCGCTTCCATCTTATCGTGGATAAGCGAACGGGCCTCGGCGAGCACTTCGACGTAATCACAGACGATATTCGTCGCGCGGCCGCCTTCGAAGCGTCCGATGTTAGCCGTCGTCTCTTCATCGATCCGGCCGAGCTTCATTTTTGCGATCGCTTTCGCTGCGATTTGAATCGCCGAGACGCCTTTTTCTGGGGCGACGCCGGCGTGGGCCGTCTTCCCGTAAATTTTCGCGTTCACTTTTGCTTGGGTTGGAGCTGCCACGATAATATCGCCGACCGATCCGTCCGAGTCGAGTGCGAAACCGAATTTCGCATCGATTTTCGAGAGGTCGAGCACTTTCGCACCGACGAGACCCGATTCTTCACCGACCGTGATGACGAACTGGATCTGACCGTGTGGGATCGCCTCCTCTTTCAAGACCCGAACGAGTTCGATCATCGCCGTAAGCCCCGTCTTGTCATCGGCACCGAGAATCGTCGTCCCGTCCGTGACGATATAACCGTCTTTAATACTCGTTTTGATGCCTTTACCTGGTGTGACCGTATCCATGTGGGCCGTGAAGTAAATCGGGTCAACGCCCTGTTTCGTCGCAGCCAACGTGACGATAAGATTGTTTCCTGAATGTGCAGTTTTTGTCGATGCGTCGTCTTCGTAGACGTCACATCCGAGTTCTGTGAAGACCGACTTTAAATGCTCACAGATGACTGCTTCTTCTTTTGTCTCTGAATCGATGCTGACCAACTGTAAAAATGTGTCCAGCACACGTGTCTCGTTTACCATAAAAACATCCCTCCATCCAAACATTTCTTGGTCATTATAACAAACTCATGTCGTTTGCACGAACCTTTTCCATTCTGTACAATGAGGTCAAACACGTTTTGGAGGATCCTCATGAGAAAAAAACAACAGAAACGACAACGCATCATTCAAATCGGCGTCGTCGTCATCGTATCAATCTTCTTGCTTAGCACGTTTTTGTCGGGGATGGCCATGTTCCTGTAACAGGAGAATGTACCGTTCTTTCAAGATCAAGTAACTCTTCACATCTGACAAAATATTGAGCAGCGACGAGCGTACCTCAAATTCCTCACGCGATGTGGGGAGAGGTACGTTTTTTCGATAATGGTCGATGATGTCCTCGAGCTCGCGAAGAAACGCCGAGGCGTCAGCCTGCTCGTTGACGTTGTCGCCGACGCGGCGTAAAAACGCGGCGACGGGTTTCGCCTCATTGACGACCATCGTGATTTCCCGCGCATTATCAGCAATCCGCTTCAAAATATCGTACTGGCGCTCGCGCATCCGAAAGTATAGATAGTCCATGTCTTCGTTGCGCTTCCCGATCGAGTTTCCCATCCGGCGGAGCGCCAAGTCTTTCCCGTTCTTTAAATAGTCACGCGTCTTCAACAGCATCATCGAATGGTTATTGTACACACCGGTCTCGACACAGGCTGCGACGTCATAGAAGTGGACCGCGAGCGCCCGGTTGATACTCTCTTTAATGCGCTCGATGTCTTTATCGAGCGTCGGCATATACATGTTAACGACGAGCCCGACGCCAACCCCGATCGCGATCAACAGGAGTTCGTTCAAGAACAAGTCGAGCGAGAACCGTCCTTCGGTGTACAGATGGGTCAAGATGACGACACTCGTGATCATGCCGTCCTGCAGTTTGAGCTGTTGAACGAGCGGGATGAACATGACAAAATAAAGTGTGAGCGTCGCCGGCGAATAGCCAAGTAACGTGAACATCAACGCGCCCATCCCGATGGCGAGCAAGCTTGCCATGACACGTTCATATGAGGCCCGGAATGACTTCTTGCGCGTCTCTTGGATGCTGAGGATGGCGATGATGGCCGCGAAGACGTAGTAATCGAGATCGATCGTCTCAGCGATGAGCATCGCGATCCCCGCCGCGACCGCCGTCTTTAACGTACGTGTACCAATTTTCATATCATTCCCTCCTCTCATACAAAATTGTTTACTAGTTTTCTCTGTTTGGCAATCCTCAAGTTTGGAAGTGATCCTATTGAAGAAAAAACAACGACGCCGGCTCTTGCCCGCCCTGCTCACCTTAGCACTTGCCATCTTCGGCTTTCTTTGGTTACAAGAGCGGGGCAATGGGACGTACACCGTCGAGACGTTCGCTGATGGTGACGTCTCGTCCCGTCACTTCGAGTCGCTCGCTGAAGCCCGCACCTACATGGAACGCGGCGACAATCGCGCCTTGCTCGGCCCGTCCGGCGAAGTCATCGACTTTACCGGTACCGGGATCGCCGTCACGCCGACCGACCGGGTCACGAACCTGTATAAAGATGCCGAGTTCAAGGAGCGGCAGTCGTACGTCGCCGGCGGCACCCGGCTTAGGCTCGTCGGAAAGGGTTCCGACCATTTGCGAGTCACCATCTCCGGTGCCGACGTGTACGTACCGCTGGCCGACATGACGCTCTACCCGGACGCCGTCGTCGAGAAACGCGGCTATTACGAGATGCGGGACGGACAAGTACTCCATACCGTCGAAGCGAACGGGAACTTGGCTGGGACGTTTTTGGTCGGACCGGCCCCGCAGGAAGCGTCGGACCGGTTTTATACAGAAAACGTCCGGGACGTCTTCGATTCACCGTACCAATTCGCCTCGATTCAGTCCAAATCCCCGTACTCGGCCCGCGAACTCGATCAATTTCTTGCCACGCTCGGTGACAGTCCGCTCACCGGAAAAGGTGATGCGTTCAAGGACGCTGAAGCCGCGTTCGGTATTAACGCCCTGTTCTTACTCGCCGTCGCCGGTCACGAATCGGGATACGGGACGTCCGCGATCGCCCGCGATAAAAATAATCTCTTCGGGTTCAAAGCGACGGATGACGACCCGAGCGGAAACGCCTCGACGTTCGCTTCAGTCGAGGCGAGTGTCGATGCTGCGGCCCGCTTGTTCGCCGAGAAGTATGTGACCGGATCGTACGACCGCGGCCCGTTCCCCGGCAACAAACAGGAAGGTGTCAACGTCTTCTACGCCTCGGATCCGTATTGGGGCGAGAAAGTCGCCGGGACGATGTATCGCATCGACCGCGAGCTCGGATTAAACTATTTGAAACAGCTCCAGTGACGGCCAAACGGCCGTCGTTTTTTTTGCAGGAATCCCTAGAGTCAAACCCGAATACTAAAAATGAACGACCATTCATTCAAAGGGGGAGATTCATTTGAAAACGATTTGGATTACCGGCGGCTCGTCCGGCATGGGGAAAGCGATGGCGCTAAAATTTAAAAGCGAAGGCTGGAACGTCGCCATCAGCGGCCGTAACGAGGAGCGCCTGCAAGAAACGATGGCTGAACTCGAGGCGATCGGTGCGGGACAAGCGTTACCCGTCCAACACGACGTCCGCGATTACGAGGCGTGCGCCCAAGCGCTCGATCAGATTGTCGAACGATTCGGTCCGGTGCATGCGCTCGTCAATAACGCCGCCGGCAATTTCGTCTGTCCGATGCTCGATTTGACACCGAACGGTTGGACGAGTGTCATCGACATCGTCTTGAACGGCACGTTCAACTGTACGCACGTCCTCGGAAAGCACTGGGAGCGCGAACAACTACGTGACGGCTCGATCATCAACATGGTCGCGTCGTACGCGTGGCAGGCGGGTGCTGGTGTCGCACCAAGCGCCGCCGCTAAAGCAGGCGTCCTGAACTTGACCCGGACGCTCGCCGTCGAATGGGGCTATCAGTTCGGGGCCCGCGTGAACGCGATCAGCCCGGGGCCGATCGAACGGACCGGCGGGGCCGACAAACTCGCCGTCCACGTCAAAGAAGTCGAACGCATCCGCCGCAACGTCCCGCTCGGCCGCTTCGGGACACCGGAAGAGATCGCCGACCTCGCTTTCTGGATGACGTCGGATGAGATGCGTTACTTGAACGGTGAATGCATCTCGCTCGACGGCGGGCATTGGCTCAATAAACATCCATTTTAACGCCAAACGGCCGAGGATCCCTCCTCGGCCGTTTTACATATCTTCGCCAACCCATTCCGCCTCGAACCGCTTCAAGAAAGACGTCATGAACGCGTGACGGTCGCGGGCGATCGCTTTCGCCCGGTCCGTATGCATCCCGTCCGCGAGCAAGAGCAGCTTGTCACTAAAATGCGCGATGGCGCTCGACGGGTCGTCCGGATCATAGAGCGGTGTGCCACGTGATCCGGCATACTGGAACGTCCTGGCGATGCCGATCGCACCGACCGCATCGAGCCGGTCCGCGTCTTGAATGATCGCACTCTCGAGCGTCGTCGGCAGTCTGCCTTGCGAGAACGACGTCTCCGCGATGACGGCGAGTACGTGGTCCGTCTGGCTTGTACTGAGGGCGATCGTCTCGAGATGATGCCGGACGAGCCCTTTGGCTCGACCGAGTTTCGCGTCCTCGACGTCATGAAGCAGCGCCGCGAGTGTGACGACGAGCGGGTCGACCGCCATCCCTTCAGCGAGATGTTCGGCGAGCCGACGCACCCGTTCGAGATGACTCATGTCATGCCCGGTATGATCCCCGGTATGAAGCTTCGTCACGAAACGTTCAGTAGCTTGAATCGCTTGACGCGTCATCAAATCTCGATCGTCGTGTTCGGTTCGATCAACAGACCGCGCTGATGTAACTGGTCACAGAAAGCACGTGCATCTTGTTTGATCGGTGGGAACGTATCGAAATGGATCGGGACGATCCGTTTCGCCTGCAGCCAATGGGCGGCATCGAGCGCGTCAACCGGCCCCATCGTGAAGTTGTCCCCGATCGGCAGGAAGGCGACGTCGATCTCGAACCGTTCACCGTACAGTTTCATGTCCGAGAACAATGCCGTATCACCCGCATGATAAAGCGTCAGCGAGTTCGTCTCGATGATGAAGCCCCCCGGCATCCCCATATAGACCGGGACGTCGCCCATGTCAAGGCTCGAGCTGTGGAACGCCTGCGTCATCGTGACACGGCCGAACGGGAAGGAATACCCGCCCCCGATGTTCATGCCGTGGACCGAATAGCCTTTTTTCTCGTAATAGGTCGCGAGTTCATGTGTCGCGACGATCGTCGCGCCCGTTTTCTTTGCGATCAGTTCGACGTCCTCGATATGATCGAAATGCGCGTGCGTCAACAAGATGTAGTCTACTTTCAATGTCGCCGGGTCGACGTCTGTATGCGGGTTACTCGTCAAAAACGGATCGATCAAGACGCTCATCCCGTCGATATCGAGCTGGACTGTCGCATGGCCATAGTAAGTGATCTTCATTCGAACCCTCCCTTTCTAGTGTCAGATGGAACGTGTCATCACAAGACTTTTTCTAAGAACCGTTTGGCCCGGTCCGTCTGCGGGTTGAGGAGCAGGTCGGCCGGTTTGCCTTCCTCCATCAAGATGCCTTCATCAAGGAACAGGACACGGTCAGCCACTTCACGGGCAAAGCCCATCTCGTGCGTGACGACGACCATCGTCATCCCTGAATCGGCGAGTCCTTTCATGACGTCGAGCACTTCATTGACCATCTCTGGGTCGAGCGCCGACGTCGGCTCGTCAAACAGCATGACGTTCGGCTCCATGGCAAGCGCCCGGGCGATCGCGACACGTTGTTTTTGTCCGCCTGACAACTGACTCGGATAAGCATCGATCTTCTCCGATAATCCGACACGCTCGAGCAACGTCTTCGCTCGTTCGATCGCTTCAGCCTTGCTGACTTTCAACACGTTGATCGGTGCGTACGTCAAGTTGTCGAGCACGTTCATATGCGGGAACAAGTTGAACTGTTGGAACACCATCCCGATATTTTGCCGTGCCTTCGAGACGTTGGCCCCTTTTTTCGTCAACTCGTATCCGGCGACGCTGACCGTTCCGCTTGTCGGCACTTCGAGCATGTTCAAACAACGTAAGAACGTCGACTTACCGGAACCCGACGGACCGATGACGGCGACGACTTCTCCTTTTTCAATCGAAGTCGTAATCCCTTTCAACACTTCAAGGTCACCGAACTGTTTGTATAAATCCTTTACTTGTATCATCTGCCATCACTCTTTCTTAACCGTTTTTCAAGACGTTGACCAAAGTATGTCAACACCATTACTATCGTAAAGTATATCACACCGGCGAACAGGAGCGGTTCGAAGTAGATCGCCTTCTGTCCTCCGACGATTTGGGCCCGGCGCATAATATCGAGGACGCCGACCGTCGAGACGAGTGCCGACTCTTTCGTGAGCGTGATCATCTCGTTGACGAGTGCAGGCAAGATGTTTTTGAACGCCTGCGGCAAGATGATCGAGCGCAGCTGTTTGACGTAAGGGACACCGAGTGCGTCAGACGCTTCCCACTGGCCTTTGTCGACCGCTTGAATCCCGGCCCGAATGATCTCCGAGATGTACGCCGCCGAGTTGAGCGAGAAGGCGATGACGGCCGATTGATAAGGTGTCGTGATAAAGCCCGTCAACTGCGGCAAGCCGAAGTGGATGATGGCGAGTTGCAAGATGAGCGGTGTTCCCCGGAACACGGCCGTGTAGGCGTGTCCGATGAAGTTGACGAGACGGTTCGGCACGATCTTGAACGTGGCCACGACGACACCGAACGTGATCCCGAACAGCGCCGAGACGAGCACGACTTGGAACATGACCGGGATCCCTTCAAGAATGTACGGCATAGAATCATAAATCCGACTAAAATCCATTATAAGTTCCTCCTAAAAAAGGCTGACTGATGTTTTCAGTCAGCCTTGATCCATAATTATTCAGCTGGTGCTGCTTCTTCTTCGAACCATTTTTGAGCTAACTTCTCGATTTCTCCTGATTCGATCAATTTGTTCAACTCTTCGTTGAACTGATCGCGGAGCTCATCGTCTTTTCGGAAAGCCGCGGCCGAGCCGGCTTCTTCTTCGTCAACGATTTCAAACGTCGATAGCTCGCTGTCTTGGTCGAGGTACTTCTTCGCGACCGTGTCTTCGATGACCATTGCGTCGATGCGGCCTGTCTTGATTTCTTGAATGATCTCAGGGATCTTGTTCAAGGCGACGATTTCCGCACCAGGGATCTGGTCTTTGGCAATCCCTTCTTGGATCGAACCGAGCTGGACGCCGACTTGTTTCCCGTCTAGGTCTTCAAGCGTTTGAATCGCGTCGCCTTTTGATAGAATCAAGTTTTTCGCCGTAAAGTAAATATCTGTGAAATCAGCGTTCTCTTTCCGCTCTTCAGTCGGCGTCATGCCCGCCATGACGAAATCGACACGTCCAGCGTTCAATGCCCCGAGCAAGCTACCGAAATCCATATCTTCAATTTTCAATTCATAGCCCATGTTGTCGGCCACTTGTTTGGCGATGTCGATATCGAATCCGACGATCTCGTCACCGCTCGCCGTATCGACGAACTCATAAGGGAAGTAATCCGCGCTCGTCCCCATGACGAGGACTTTGTCGTCTTCCTCATTCGTCGACGATGACCCGCCTTCATTGACGTCGGCGCCACAGGCGACCGAAAATGCAGCCAGTGCTGCGATACATAATGCTAGAAAACTTTTTTTCATGTTCATTTTCCCCTTTTCAATAAGATGGAATTGTCAGAACTTTAACAAAATTATGACATATTTGTCTTTCTGTCTCAATAGTTCTTCCGCTCTTCATATGTCTGACTTGTTCTTCAACCACTATATACACATAATTATTAATTGTAAAGTATATTCATGCATAAAATCCAAAAAAAATACGGTCACATCCGCTCGTAAGCGAAATACGTGACCGTACCGTTATCTGTCGACCCATAAGGTTGAACCCGTTTTACCGACGTGATCGGGATGGCGCTATATACGTGCGGATAGCGATCTCCGTCCTCATCTAGCTCGTAGTGGAGCAAGCTGCCGAGGCGGCTAATATGGAATGAGACGAGCACGACCCGCTCCCCGTGATAGTGGCGCCTCGCGACTTTACTGATCTGTTGCGGGGTGCAGCAACGAACGTATCCTTCGGTTTGGAGCGATTCTTCGTTGATCTCACCTCGCGACAAGGCGATCGCATATTCCGCCTCACTCATGATTTTAACGACTGGTTCCATTCGATCGATCCCTTCTTAAGGAAAAGCGCAAAGGCAAAGCCTTTGCGCCCACACATTGATTACGCGTAATAAATATCGAACAACGTCTGTAACTGTTCGACGAGCTCTTCAGCCGTCGACGACTCGATCGTGCTCCGTTCGACCATCGTGACGATGTTTCCATCTTCGAGTAGCGCGATCGATGGTGACGACGGGGCGTACCCTTCGAAATACTCACGAGCCCGGTCCGTCGCTTCCCGGTCTTGCCCGGCGAAGACAGTGACGAACTGATCCGGTTTCGTGCCTTCCATCTTGTTCACATAGGCCGCGGCCGGACGAGCGATCCCACCGGCGCAACCACATACCGAGTTGACGAGTACGAGCGTCTTGCCTTCTTTTTTCAGTGCCGCATCGACTTCTTCCGGTGTCGTCAGTTCGGTGTATCCTGCTGCCCGTACTTCATTGCGTGCCTGTTCGACTACATCTTGAAAGTATAATTGAAAATCCATATTGTTTCCCCTTTCGACTTTCGTCTTATCTTCTTTATTTTACGTCTTGTGGATCGGTTAGGACAAGTCTATCGCTCAACTGACCTTCAAGGAACGGGTCCGCGCCGAGTAATGACTTGAACGCTTTGTAGCGGACGCGCTGCTCTTCGGTCGCTTCACGGTTCGTTAAATAGGCGCGGATCAAAATGTTTTTTGGTGTATGTTCCATATCGATAAATTCAAGCAACTGCGCTTCATAGCCGACGAGACCGAGCAGTTCGGCCCGGATCGAATCGGTGGCGAGCGCCGCGAACCGTTCCTTGACGAGGCCGTGTTGAAGCATGACGTCGAGGCTCGGCGCCTCGAGTTGCCGGTTCAGTTCTTTCTGGCAACACGGCACGCTCAAGATGACTTTCGCCCCCCAGCGGACCGCTCGCGCGAGCGCCATGTCGGTCGCGACGTCGCAGGCATGGAGCGTGACGACCATATCGACCGCCGACTCGCCTTCAAATTCATTAATGTCCCCAACGAGAAACTCGAGCCGTTCATAGCCGAGGTCGCGGGCAATTCCGGCGCACTCCTCGATAACTTCCTTCTTCAAATCGAGCCCGGTGATGTGTACGTCATACCCTTTCATCTCATGCAAGAAATGGTACAAGGCGAACGTCAGATACGATTTGCCCGACCCGAAATCGAGAATCCGGACAGTCCGGTCGGTCGGGAGGTATTTGATCGAATCCTCGATGAACTCGAGGAACCGGTTGATTTGTTTAAACTTATCGTACTTCTGACGCTTCACTTTCCCATCTGCCGACTGGACGCCGAGGCGAATCAGGAACGGGACCGGCTCATCGACCGGCAGCACGTACTGCTTTTCGCGGTTGTGCGTCAGTTTCACTTGCTTCACGTCCGTTGGCCGCTCTTTATACGTCACTTTAAACTTTTTCGAGAGTTGAAAATGGAGCTCGGTCGCTTTCAGCTGAAACTGTCCTTGCCGAAAGTTTTCGAGCAGCTGTCCAAGCTCTGCGATCGCTTCTTCCGTACGTAAGTTTTTATGTTTCATGACGCGCTCAAATTGGTATTCAAACTGTATGTGGTACTCATCTTTCAACAATACCGGCTTCAGTTTCACCCGGCGTAAATCGCTCGATTTTTGACGTGGTTGACTGATTGTCGCCGTCACGAGCTCCCCATCTTCGATCAGACCGTTGAGCCGTTCCATCAAATCTGTATATTCCACTTGATTCATCCTTTTTTTAAGTAGTTTCGAAACTTTTTAAACGTGCATCCGTACATACTATTACACGAACACGTGCAAACGTCAAAGGAGGATCATTATATGTTTAAAAAGTTACTTTCATCGATTGGAATCGGGGCCGCGACCGTCGATACGCGCCTTGCGGAGAACAGTTGTGTTCCCGGCGGTACGCTCGACGGGGTCGTCCACATCAAAGGCGGCAACGTCGAACAATCGGTCGACCGTATCTACATTTTCTTCAATACGCTCTACAAGCACGAGGTCAACGACAAGACGACGTATTCGACGTTCACAATCGAAAAAATCTTGTTGAACGAGGCGCCGTTCATGATCGGACCGGACGAAGTGAAAGAGATCCCGTTCACGATCGAGGTGCCGTTCAACACACCGATCTCCGTCAGCCAGTCGAAGACATGGATCGAGACCGGCCTCGATATCGCCCAAGCGGTCGACCCGAAAGACGAGGATTCGATTCTCGTCAAACCGAATCGGCAGCAGCAAGTCATCCTCGACGTGCTCGACGATATCGGTTTCCGCTTGAAAAAAGCCGATACCGAGATGCTGCCGGCCAGACAGCGCTCGGGACGACTCCCGATTGCTCAAGAGCTCGAGTATTCGCCGAACGGCACAAGTTTCGGACGTCGGCTCGACGAACTCGAGGTCATCTTGCTCCAAGACGAGACGAACCTCGACTTGTTGATCCAAGTCGACAAGAGCGTTCATAGTTTAGGCAGTCTATTCGCCGACTTAACCGGGACCGATGAGTCGACACATCGGCTCAGCTACTCACAGGCCGACTTATCTTCGCCCGAACGCATTCGCCGCGACATCGAGTCATTGATTGAACGGTCAATTTAACCAAAGGAGCCACGGACATGTGTCCGTGGCTCCTTTTTGGCTCAATAAAGCGTGTACGTGTTCGGGTCGATTGATTCGAGCGACTGTTTGATCGCCTGTAAAAACTGTCCGGCGACGAGACCGTCGAGGACGCGATGGTCGACCGACATGCACAAGTTGACCATGTCGCGTGCCGCGAACATACCGTTCACCCAGACGGGACGCTTCACGATCGACTCGACCGAGAGGATCGCCGCTTGCGGGTAGTTCAAGATCGGGGCCGATTGGATCGAGCCGAAAGCACCCGTATTGTTGATCGTGAACGTGCCGCCGCGCATCTCGTCGGCTTTCAAACGGTTCGCGCGGGCACGGCCGGCGACGTCTTGAAGCGCGACGGCGAGCCCTTTGATATTCTTCTCGTCCGCATGCTTGATGACCGGGACGTAGAGCGCATCGTTCGCCGCGACGGCGACCGATAGATGGATATCTTTATGGACTTTGATATGGTCCCCGGCCCACTCCGAATTCATCATCGGATGTTTCTTCAGACCCTCGACCGCCGCCTTCATGAAGAACGGCATGAACGTCAACTTGACGCCTTCCCGTTCGAAGAACTCATCTTTCAATTTGGCGCGCGCCTCGACGAGGTTCGTCACGTCGACTTCGATCATGAGCCACGCGTGCGGTGCCTCGTGCTTCGAGCGGACCATGTTGCTCGCGATCGCTTGACGGACACCCGCCGTCGGGATCATCTCGATGCGGTCTGACGACTCATTCGGTGTCGATGCGGTCATTGGCGCGACGGACGGTTTCGTGACGGTTTCTGGCACATCGAGCTTCACTTGCGTCATCGTCTCTTGGACCGGTACTTGCGTCGCCGGTTCCGGTTGGCGCGGACGACCTTCCGATAAGTAACGAAGGACGTCTTTCCGCGTGATCCGGCCACCGAGTCCTGAGCCGTCGAGTTGATCCAAATCGATATCGTTCTCACTCGCGAGACGGATGACGGCCGGTGAGAAACGCCCGTTCGCGCTTCTATTACGCGGCGGCGCGGAAACAGGAACGGTCGCGACGACCGCAGCCTGTTCCGGCTGCTTCGTGTCTTCAGTTGTCACTTCGGCGGGCTCATCGGTAGCGCTTGCGACTTCCATCGTCAAGACTGGTGTTCCGACGCTAACGGTATCGCCTTCACCAATCAACAGCTCTTTAATGATCCCAGCACTCGTCGCCGGGATCTCGGCCGTCACTTTATCGGTCATGACTTCAGCGAGTGGTTCATACTCTTCGACCCGGTCGCCCGGCTTGACGAGGAATGTCGTGATCGTCCCTTCGGTCACACTTTCCCCGAGTTGTGGCATTTTGATTGTCTGTTCCATGAGACCCCTCCTTAAAACGCAGCGAGCTGACGGGCCCGCTCCGCAATTTTTTCAGGGGATACGATGAAATACTTCTCCATCGGTGGCGCGTATGGCATCGCCGGCACGTCCGGCCCTGCCAAGCGCTCGATCGGCGCATCGAGTTCAAACAGCGCTTTCTCGGCGATGATGGCTGCAACTTCCCCGATGATGCTACCTTCTTTGTTGTCTTCGGTCACGAGCAGGACTTTACCCGTCTTCTTAACGGCTTCGACGATCGCGTCTTGATCGAGCGGATAGACCGTGCGTAAATCCAAAATATGCGTGCTGATCCCTTCCGCCTCGAGCGTCTTCGCGGCTTCTTGGGCCATATGGACACAGAGGCCGTACGTGATGATCGTCACGTCGTCGCCTTCGCGTTTGACGGCGGCCTTGCCGATCTCGACCGTATAGTCGTCAGTCGGTAAGTCCGCCTTTAACAAGCGGTACGCCCGTTTATGCTCAAAGAAGAGGACAGGATCGTTCGAACGGATCGCCGCCTTGAGCAGTCCTTTGGCGTCGACCGGGTCGGACGGGATGACGACTTTCAAACCAGGCGTCGAGTTGAACATGCCCTCGACCGACTGTGAATGATAGAGCGCGCCATGGATCCCGCCCCCGAACGGCGCCCGGATGACCATCGGGCACGTCCAGTCATTGTTCGAGCGATAACGGATTTTCGCCGCCTCGGACACGATTTGGTTGACGGCCGGCATGATGAAGTCGGCGAACTGCATCTCGGCGATCGGCCGCATCCCATACATGGCCGCACCGATCCCAACGCCTGCGATCGCACTTTCAGCGAGCGGAGCATCGATGACACGGTCCTCACCATACTTTTCAATCAAGCCTTGCGTCGCCCGGAAGACACCACCGCGGACGCCGACGTCCTCACCGAGCACGAACACGTTCTCATCGCGTTCCATCTCTTCATGGATTGCTTCGTTGATCGCTTCAATAAACGTTTTCATCAGTTATCCCCCTCGTACACGTGGTCCATCGTCGATTCCGGTGACGCATAAGGCGCCTTGTCGGCGTACGTCGTCGCTTCGTTCACTTCGACGTCGACTTTCGTCTCGATGTCTGTGAGTTCGGCCTCGGTTGCGACGCCATCTTCGAGCAATCGCTTCCGGAACAACTGGATCCCGTCGCGGTTTTTCAGTTCGGCGAGTTCTTCTGACGAGCGGTACGCCTTGTCATCATCATCCGACGAGTGCGGCACGAGCCGTTCGACTTCCGCCTCGATCAACGTCGGCCCTTCTCCGCGGAGTGCGCGGGCGCGGGCCTCTTTCACGGCGACGTAGACGGCGATCGGGTCTATCCCGTCAACCGTCACTCCTGGCATCCCGTATCCTTTCGCCCGGTCCGAGACGCGCTCGCAAGCGAGTTGCTTCGACAGCGGTACCGAGATCGCGTACTTGTTGTTCTCACAGAACAAAATGACCGGAAGCTTATGCACGCCGGCAAAGTTTGCCCCTTCGTGGAAGTCCCCTTGGTTCGACGAGCCTTCACCGAACGATACGAACGTGACGAGCTCTTCTTTTTTCAGTTTGGCCGCGAGTGCGACACCGACCGCATGCGGTACTTGCGTCGTCACCGGAGACGACCCCGTCACGATGCGAAGTTGTTTCGAGCCGAAGTGACCTGGCATTTGCCGGCCGCCCGAGTTCGGGTCTTCCGCTTTGGCGAACGCCGACAACATCAAGTCACGCGCCGTCTGACCGAAATGCAAGACGACGGCGACGTCCCGGTAGTATGGGAGAATGTAGTCGGTCCCTTTCTCGAGGGCGAACGCCGCCCCGACTTGGGCCGCTTCTTGTCCTTGACACGAGACGACGAACGGGATTTTCCCGGCTCGGTTCAATTTCCACATCCGTTCATCGATTTTACGGGCCCGGACCATCGTCTCAAACATCGCGGTGAGGTCTTGTTTCGACAAACCGAGCTCTTCATATGAATTCACAGTCATTTGTTCCATTTTCTGTTTCCTCCTTAGGCGTGAATCGGTAACCCGTCCACGGCGAGCGCCGCTTCTTGGAATGCTTCGCTCAGTGCCGGGTGCGGGTGGACGAGCTGACCCATCTCCCAAGCCGTCGCGTTCAAGACGAGGGCGAGCCCGCCTTCAGTGATCAGTTCTGTCGCTTTCGGTCCGACGATGTGCACTCCGAGCAGGTCGTCAGTGTCCGAATCTGAGATCAGCTTGACGAATCCGTCGGCCTGTCCTTCGATCCGGGCTTTCCCGAGACCGTTGAAACGGTACGTCCCCGTCTTGACAACGTGTCCCGCTGCTTTTGCCGCCTCTTCGGTCAATCCGACCGATGCGACTTCGGGTACACCATATACACAGCGCGGGATGACGTTGTAGTCGAGCGGTGTCGGTTCTTGACCGAGAATCGCTTCGACCGCTTTGACACCTTCAGCTGACGCGACGTGGGCGAGCTGGAGTTTTCCGATGCAGTCGCCGATCGCAAAGATGTGACGTTCTTTCGTCCGATATTGCGAGTCGACTTGGATGACGCCGTTCTCGACGATGATCGACGTGTTCTGCAGCCCGAGGTCTTCCGTATTCGCGATCCGACCGATCGAGACGAGCACACAGTCGACCGTGATCTCTTCGTCGCCGACCGCGAGCGCGACATCGTCCGCTGACACGGTCGTGCGTTCCGGGTCGACCGTCACATTTTTCTTCACACGCACGCCGCGTTTCTTGAGCAGTCGCTCGACTTCTCGCGAGACGGCCTTGTCTTCGAGCGGTAACAGACGTTCGCCGACCTCGATCAGCGTCACGTCGACATCGAGGTCGATCAGCATCGACGCCCATTCGACGCCGATGACGCCGCCTCCGATGATGGCGATGGACGTCGGCAACTGCTCGAACTGGAGCAAGTCGTCTGAATTGAGGATGCGCTCATGATCGAACGGCAACCCTGGGAGCTCCCGGGGGATCGATCCCGTCGCGATGATCAACTGGTTCGGCAACAACAGCTCCGACTCGCCGGTTTCATCCTCGACCGCGACCGTTCCCGGTTGGGGCGAGAAGATGCTCGGTCCCAAGATCGAGGCTTTGCCGCGGAACACTTCGATTTTCCCTTGCTTCATCAAGTGCTCGATGCCTTTCTCAAGGCCGGAGACGAGCTCTCGTTTGAACGTTTGTGCCCGTCCCATGTTGAACGTGACCGTCCCGACTTCTACGCCATACGTTTCGCCATGTTTCGCCGTTTGATAGACGTGCGCTGCCTTCAAGAGCGCTTTTGTCGGGATGCAGCCTTTATGTAGACATGTCCCGCCTAGTTTTTCCGCCTCGACGATCGCGACGTGCTTACCGGCCTGCGCCGCTTTGATCGCGGCGACGTAACCACCAGGTCCGCCGCCGATGACGATGACATCAAATTCTCGTGCCATGTGTATCCCCCTCATATGCTTTTACAGCTTCTTCTTGCCGGATGATCCGGAGGGCCCCTTCCGTGAGCGCCTTCAATTCATCCTCACCCGGATAGACGTGGACGGGTGCCAAGTAGCCGACCCGGTCTTTGATCTTCCCGGTCATCCAATCCGAGTAGGCGATCCCGCCCGTCAAGATGATGGCATCGACGTTCCCTGACAGCGTGGCCCCGTGCTTGGAGATCTCTTGGGCGACTCGGTACGCCATCGTCTCATAGAGAAGTGCGGCCTTATCGTCACCTGCCGCCATCCGGTCTTCGATCTCGATGGCGTCGACCGTCCCGAGGTGCGCATACAATCCACCGCGACCGACGATTTTCTGTTTCATATCGTCTTTATTATACCTGGTACTATAACATAGTTCTACTACCTGTCCAACAGGAATCGAGCCGGCTCGTTCCGGTGCGAGCGGACCGTCGCCGTCGAGTCCATTGTTCACATCGATGACGTTCCCGGACGCGTGCGCCCCGACCGTGATGCCGCCCCCGAGATGCGCGATAATCAAGTTGAGCTCGTTGTAATCGCTTCCATTTTCTGCGGCGAAGCGCTTGCCCACGGCTTTTTGATTCAAGGCGTGGAAGATGCTCCGTCGATTTATTTCTGGCATGCCCGTCGCTCGTGCGAAGTCATGCATCTCGTCGACGACTACCGGGTCGACGATAAAATTCGGTACTTGAAATAATTCTCCGAGCTTATAGGCGATCAAGCCGCCCAAGTTGGATGCGTGCACGCCGTAGCGCCCACTCGTAAGATCTTCGCGCATGAGTTCATTGACGGCATACGTCCCCGAAGTCATTGGGGCGAGCAGTCCGCCGCGACCGACGATCGCCGACAACGATTCGCCGGCGATGCCCGATTCAATTAACAAGTCCCGTACTTCTTGCTCCCGGTGAGGCAATTGTTCCGGGAGTGACAATCCTGTGACATCTTCTCCGTGGCGGACCGTTTTCGACAAAATTTCGTCTGAGCCCTCAAATAAACCGACTTTCGTTGACGTCGATCCCGGATTGATCGCTAGAACGAGCTGTCTCGTCATATTAGCGCCCACCTAACAGGCTTTTTTCGACTTTCAAGAACTGGCTGCGCGAGCGCGACATCATCTGGATGCGCTCTTCGGCCATCTTCTCTGCCGCGACGTGAGTCGGTACCCCGTCCCGTTCAGCGATTTCGAATACACGCTGCATGTTGTCATAAATCAAGTCGACTTTCTTCATGGCCCGCTCGCGGTTGTACCCTTCAAGCTCATCGGCCACATTGATGACACCGCCTGCGTTGATGACGAAGTCTGGTGCGTAAAGAATACCTCGCTCCTCTAACACGTCGCCGTGACGGTCTTCAGCGAGTTGGTTGTTGGCCGCACCGGCCACGATTTGAGCTTTCAGTTGCGGGATCGTCGCATCGTTGATGACCGCACCGAGCGCACATGGCGCGAAGATGTCACACTCGACCGCATAAATCTCATCCGGTTTGACGACTGTCGCGCCAAAGTCCGTCTCGGCCCGTTTGAGCGCGTCTTCGTTAATGTCCGTGACGATCAGATGTGCGCCTTCCTCGTGCAAGTGGCGGCACAAATTATAGGCGACGTTCCCGACACCTTGAACGGCGACCGTCTTGCCGGCGAGCGAGTCGGAACCAAA
Organism: Exiguobacterium sp. SH3S1; assembly: GCF_004337105.1. NCBI lineage: Bacteria > Bacillati > Bacillota > Bacilli > Caryophanales > Exiguobacterium > Exiguobacterium sp. SH3S1. Next base: position 180,456 of record NZ_SJUW01000005.1, read on the forward strand.
CTTCCACTTCGCGGCAGCCTTCATGCCGCGATAGACACCGTACGCGGTAACAGGAGACGGGTTGCCGCTCGAGCCGAACGCTGGGCTGACGCCCGTCACGTAGTCGGTCTCCATATGGATGAAGTCCATGTCGGCGACAGTCGTGTTGACGTCTTCAGCCGTGATGTAGCGACCACTGAGCGACTGGACGTAACGGCCGAAGGCACGGAACAATGCTTCCGATTTGTCCGTCTTCGCGTTCCCGATGATGACGGCTTTCCCGCCGCCGAGGTTGAGTCCCGCCGCCGCATTCTTGTACGTCATCCCTTTGGCGAGACGTAGCACGTCTGTGAGCGCTTCTTCTTCTGATGTATAATTCCACATCCGCAGTCCGCCGAGGGCTGGTCCGAGCGTCGTATCATGAATCGCGATGATCGCTTTCAAGCCTGATGCTTGATCTTGGCAAAATACAATCTGCTCATAGTCTTCAGCCTGCAATACGTCAAAAATTCGAAAGCGTGGTTCCATGTTTGTTTCCATCATTTTTTATTCCTCCTGGGTCATCACTTATTTTTTAGCGTGCAGTAGCGCGAACGCGAGCGAATAAAGTTTCGCCTCGGCCGTATCGGCCCGGCTCGTCAAGACGACGGGGGCACTGGCCCCGACGACGATCGCCGCGACGCTGGCCCCGGCGAAGTACATGATCGATTTATAAAGGACGTTGCCGACCTCTATGTATGGGACGAGCAACAAGTCGGCTTGTCCGGCCACTTCACTAGCGATCCCTTTTTGTTTGGCGGCAATCATGTCGACCGCGTTGTCGAGTGCGAGCGGTCCATCGACGACGCAACCCTTGATTTGGCCGCGCCGGTTCATCTGGGCAAGGAGCGCGGCGTCGGTCGTCGCGGTCATTTGCGGATTGACCACTTCAACTGCCGCGATTGCAGCGACACGTGGCAACTCGTAACCGATATCTCGCATCGCGCCGACCGCATTATGAATGATATCGACTTTCTCTTCGAGCGTCGGAGCGATATGGATCGCCGCGTCGGTCACACCGATCAACCGCTCCCGATTTGGAATTTGGAACAAGGCGACGTGGCTTAGCGTGCGATTCGTCCTTAGTCCCGCCTCCCGGCTGAGCACCGCCTTCATGAAGATCGATGTCGACACCATTCCTTTCATGAGGACATCAGCCTCACCGTTGCGAACCGCGAGCGTCGCTCGTTTGGCGATATCGGCTTCTCCCTTGACGTGTAAAATATCGATCGTCGACTCGGCAATGTCATGTTCATCACACAAGCGTTTAATCTCCCGGGCATCCCCGAATAGGATAAATCGTGACAATCCATGGTCGGTCGCAAGCTTGACGGCGCGGATCACTTCCACGTCGGCCGCCCCGGCAATCGACACGGTACATCCATCTAACCGTTTTGCCCGTTCAAGCATCCTGTCAAAGTTCATCGTTGTCCCCCCTAACCTGTCTACACTTTATATTATGCAAGTTTGCTTCCGCTTTTGAAAGCGCTTTAAACGAAGGGTCACCCTGCAATACATTGCATAGTAAGCAGAATTATGCATGCATATTACTGCAGACGTTCAAGTTTATTATACAGCGTCCGGATCGAGATGTGTAACCGCCGCGCTGCTTCTGATTTGTTCCCGTCCGCTTCAGCGATCGCCCGGTCGATCAAGTCTCGTTCATAGCGAGCGACGGCGTCTTGAAGCGATACGGCTTCGACTGATCGCGCCGTGACGGTCCGTGTCGATAGTTGAAGGTGATGGGGAGCGATCCATTGCTCAGAACTCGCCATATAAATCATCGCCCGGCCGATCACATTCTCAAGCTCACGGACGTTCCCTTTCCAGTATTGACTCTTTAATAGTTCAATCGCAGCTTGATCGACCCCATGGACGAGTCGACCATACTCTTGATTCAGTTTACGGATAATCCGCTCGCAAAGCGGCTCGATCTCTTCAAGTCGGTCACGGAGCGGCGGGATGTGGATCGGCATCCGGTTGATCCGATAATATAAATCCTCGCGAAACGTCCCGTCCGCCACTTTCTGTTCTAAGTTCGCGTTCGTCGCCGCGATGATCCGGACATCGACCGGGATCGCGTTCGTGCCCCCGACTCGAACGACTTCATGTTCTTGGAGGACCCGGAGTAGCTTGACTTGAACGTCGACCGGGAGTTCGCCAATCTCGTCTAAAAACAAAGATCCGCCGTCCGCCTCCTCGAAATAGCCAACTTTCCCGCCGCGCCTTGCCCCGCTGAACGCACCATCCTCATACCCGAACAGTTCGCTCTCTAACAGCGTCGGCGAGATGGCTGCACAGTTGACCCGGACAAACTTTTTAAACTTCCGCGGCGATTCGCCGTGGATGGCGTGGGCGAACAGTTCTTTGCCGGTGCCGGACTCGCCGCGTATGAGCACGGTGACCGGCGTGAGTGCCGCTAGGCGGGCTTGTTCGATGACGAAGCGCATCGCTTCGCTCGTCGCAATGATATCTGTAAATTGATATTTCGCCTCCAAGTTGCGAATCCGCGTCTTCGCTTCCTTCAACTCATCACGCAACGCCCGGATTTGGGACACGTCGCGAATGACGCCGACGGAACCGCGCAGCTTCCCTTCGACCACAATCGGTTCGGCGTTGACGAGGATGTCTCGGCGCGTCGCCCCGATCTGCATCCGAATATCACGTACGCCTTGACCAGTCGATAAAACTTTCAAGTGCACGCTCTCCTGCACTCCAATGTCTGCCGTCGCCGGTTTATCAACGACATCTTCTTTTTTAAATCCGGTCAGGCGGGTATAGGACGGATTGATTAAAATCGTATTCCCGTTATGGTCGGCGACCGAGATCGCCTCGCTCGTACAGTCGATGATCGCTTCGAGCATCTGTTGGTTCTGCTTCAGCCGCTCGACGACGATCCGGATAAACTCGCCTGGTAGCACGACCGCCTCCGAAAAATGGTCCTTCAGTTCAACGAACGTCTCGCTCTGTCCGGTCGTCTCGATCACAAAGTCGACTTTTTTGTCAGCACACGCGTGCCAATCGCTCGAAGTCTGGATTCCCCAACTCCGTGCTAGCTTCAACCCCTCTGCTGCTATGTCCGAGTCGATGACGGCAGCGACGGTGACGAGCGGGGAATCAAGGAGCATCTTGAGCACCTCGGTCCCGCCTTTCCCCGCTCCGACAATCAACAATCGTTTATTCATTTTTAAAATCCCCCAATTTTCCTAATCTATATTCATGCTACTCAACCGCCTTCCTTTTCGCAACTCTTCGAAAAAGGCAGTGTTTCCGCTCTCGTTTTCTGTTAAAATAATGAGTGGAAAAGGAGGAGATACTATGCGTGCGATCGCGCTTCTGATCCTAATCATCCCAGGCCTATTCGGTGTCTACGGCATCAAGCTTTTACGTGACAGCTTCTTTTTAAAAACGAGTGCCCCGTTCACATGGATTGAGTCGGTTGCTGCAGCATCGATGTTGCAAGGAACGTTCGGTCTGTTACTGGCAATGGGCGGTATCGGTTTCGTTGCAGGGTATATCTTTAATCGCGACAAGAAGACAGGAAAAGTCCCACGAATAGATTCTTGAACACACAAAAAAAGGTTCCCTAACTTGACTTCATTTCAAGTGCGGAACCTTTTTATTCATATTGAATTGTGATCACTACGGATGATCTCCTTTCAGACTTGCTATACTGCTTTGACATGAGATCCAATGGTCTTCTTAATGAAGAAGTTTGAAAGAAATTAGTAACTGCCGTCTTGCGTGAACGGAAACGTACTCATTCGAGTTACTAACAAATGTTCATCGGGTCATGTCCAACCATCCATTGTGAAGTCGAACGCTTGCCATGAGATGTTCAACGATTGACAACACTCCTTTTGGTCAACTGAACGATTCGTTTTACCCTGACATGGGTCCCTAGCTTCGAACCGATGTCGGAATCGTCTCGCAAATGAGCGAATGTCGCGACCTCTCGTCGGAACAATAACGATTTGAGATGTCGTTCGCACCTCTGAGCTATTAACGGATAGCGAGCCGAGATGATTTCTTGCTCTAACCTGTTCCGGAACATGTTAGAAAGCGTTCATCTGACGCTCGTCCAAGTAACTTGGTACACCTTTATTATAACAAGAATCATCAAAAATGCAAGCGCTTTCTTTATAAAAAAAGAAAAGAAATCAGGGGGATTCCCCTGACTCCTTCATTGTTGTTTGAACGATTGGTACGTGACGAAATACGAAATAAATTCTGAGTTTTTCGGGCTGCGCTCTCGCTCTGGACGACCGTCAAACATCTCGTGATCCCGCATCCCGTTTTCCCAAGCCGTCTTAATCGCGTGACGCATCGCCCGCTCGACCCGAGACGACGTCGTCTCATGTTCTTTGGCGATCATCGGATACAATTCCTTTGTGATCAACCCTAAAAGTTCTTGCCGCTCCCTCACATAGACGACCGCTTGGCGGATATACTTAAACCCTTTGATCCGCGGCGAGATGCCGAGCTGTTGCAACAAGAGCGAGATGTCGAGTTCTTCTGGCGACATCGGCTCGAACTCGCGGCTTGAACCCGCGGCCAGCTCGCGGATTTTAGAGATCAGTTGTTGAATGTTGAACGGTTTGACCAAGAAATAAGAAGCACCCAGTTGAACGGCCTGTTTCGTGACTTCATCTTTCCCGAAAGCGCTGAGCATGATCACTTCCGGCTTCGTGTGCGGCAAGTCTACTTGAAGCCGTTCTAGCACACCGATCCCGTCAAGATGCGGCATGATGATATCTAGCAGTAGCACGTCCGGCTGGTGTGTCTTGACGACGTCTAAGCATGCTTCGCCGTCGAAAGCGGTCCCTACGACTTTCAAGTCGGACTCGGACTCAAGTTGTCGAGTCAACAAGTCGACGATTTCACGATTGTCGTCCGCAATGCATAATGTAATCAATTAAGACACTCCTTCGATAAACTTCCGTTTTAATTGGAGGGACATATCAAGTAGCTCCTCCACATGCTGTTTCGTCAGATCGGTCATTTGCGCACCGGCAATCATTCTTCCGAGTTCATCGATGCGGTCCTCATGGTTAAGCGCGGCGACGTTTGTCTTCGTCCGTTCGTCCGTCTCGGTCTTCGTAATATACAAGTGATGATCCGCCATGGCGGCCACTTGGGCCAAATGCGTGATACAAAGCACTTGTGAACCGACCGACAAGCGGAAAATCTTCTCCCCCATCGCTTGGGCAACCCGTCCCGAGACACCCGTATCGACTTCGTCAAAGATAATTGACGCGACACCGACCGTCCTTGAGAAAATCGATTTTAACGCGAGCATGACCCGTGACAGCTCTCCGCCCGAGGCGACTTTCGCTAGCGGCTTGAACGGCTCTCCGACGTTCGTCATCATATAGAATTCGACTTGATCGAGCCCGTCCGTCTTGTACGACACTTCTTTGAACCGGACCTCGAACTTCGTCTTCTCCATGTAGAGCTCTTTCAACTCACGCTGAATCGCCTTCTCAAGCTCGCCGGCCGCTCGTTTCCTTGCTGCCGACAACTCGAGGCCGGCCGAACGCATCAAATGTTCGAGTCTGTCGAGTCGATCTGTTATTTCTTGAAGATGTTCTTCCCGATTTGTCATCGTTTTTAACTCTTCTGTGATTTTTTCTCCGTACGTGATGACGTCGTCAATCGTCGCCCCGTATTTCCGTTTTAATTGTTGGAACAACGCGAGGCGCGTTTCAATCTCATCGAGCCGGATCGGATCAAATTCAAGCGAATCGAGTTGGTCGCGCAATTGGAACTTGGCGTCTTCAAGCAGGAAGTACGCGTTCGAGATCGTCTCGGCCATCGGCGCAAGTGACGCCGTGAGCGCCGAACCTTCCTCCATCTCCCGCATCGCGATGCCGATTTGATCAATCCCTTTCCCCTCGTCCGCAACGGCGTCGTAGGACAAGCGGACGTGCTGATGAATCCGTTCAAAGTTTGCAAGTTCGTTCCGTTCTTCAGTCAACGCCTGCTCTTCCCCGACTTTGAGCTCGGCCGCGTCGATTTCATTCGTTTGAAACGATAATAAGTCCATTCGTTGGGCCAATTCCTGCTCGCTCTGGCTGAGTCGTTTCAGTTCATCAGCGACACGTTTCCAATCGGTGTACGTCTCGTGATAACGCGCTAACAACGGGGCCAGATCCGTTTCGCCGAAACTGTCCAATATGCCGAGATGGTGCTCGGCATCCATCAAATGTTGGTGCTCGTGTTGTCCATGAATATCGACCAAGAGACGTCCCAACTCACGCAACGTCGACAGCGGCATCATTTTGCCGTTGACACGACACACACTCTTGCCGCTACTATGTAAATCACGGCGCAAAATGACGGTCCCTTCCTCGATCTCGATTCCGTACTGCGTCGCCGCCTCGATGATCAGGTGATCGGGTTCGACGACGAACAGCCCTTCGATTTCCGCTTTATCTTGACCGTAACGCACGAATTCACTCGAACCTCGTCCTCCGACGAGCAGTCCGATCGCATCCAAGAGAATTGATTTTCCCGCCCCCGTCTCTCCGGTCAATACGGTCATCCCGCGCTTGAACGTGACGTTCAATTCATCGATGATCGCAAATTGTTTGATCGATAGTTCTGCTAACATCTGATAATTCACCTCATAACATTCCGAGTAGTCGTTCGATGATCTGCTTCGCCTGGTCCTCATCCCGTGCAATCATCAAGATCGTATCATCCCCGCACACTGTCCCGATCAATTCATCCCATGACAAGTGGTCAATCAAGACGCCGATCGCGTCCGCATTACCGGGCAACACTTTCATGACGACCAAGTTTTGGGCCGAGTCGACTGAGACGAAGCTGTCGCCGAGTATCCGTTTCATCTTGCCATACGGGTTGAAGCGCTGGTCGGCCGGCAGACTATACTTATAGCGGCCGTCATTGAGCGGCACCTTGACGAGATGAAGTTCTTTAATGTCACGCGACACTGTCGCCTGCGTCACTGGGTAACCAGACCGATGGAGTTCGTCCACGAGTTCATCTTGGGTCTCAATTTCACGATTCGTAACGATCTCTCGAATTTTAATCAATCGTTGTCCTTTGTTCATACAACCTGACACCTCATTTTTCGTTTCACATATACAGTATCATTCTAAAGTATTGGCGAAAAAAGGTCTACCATTCCAAGGTTGAAAAGGAAAGATATGGTGAGCAACCACCTTCAAAAACAGCTGCAGACAAATCGTCTGCAGCTGTTCATACGGTTTTCTTCAGTTGAGTATGTGCCTTGTCGATGACCGCTGACACGTCGAGAGCTGGTTCGACCCCACCGATCCCTGTGTAACGGGCGAACAGCAAGAATTCGATATTGCCGTCACCGCCAGTGATCGGCGAGAAGTCGAGCCCTTCGACCCAGAACCCTTCAGATGCGAAGTAGTGGACCATCTCATTGACGACGCGTTCATGAATCGACCGGTCCCGAACGATGCCTTTTTTTCCGACATCCGCTTTACCGGCCTCAAATTGAGGCTTGATGAGCGCCATGACGACACCGTCCGGTTTTAAAATTTGTTTTAACGGCGGAATCATCAGCCGAAGCGAGATGAACGAGACGTCAATCGTCGCAAAGTCGGGTTGAATCGGGAACTGCTCGTTCGTCGCGTGCCGAAAGTTCATCCGTTCCATGACGACGACGCGTTCGTCGCTCCGAAGCTTCCAAGCCAACTGATTGTAACCGACGTCGACCGCATACATTTGCGTCGCCCCGTTTTGAAGGGCACAGTCGGTAAAACCACCCGTCGACGAGCCTATATCGATCCCGATACGCCCGGAGACGTCGAGCGGGAACACTTGGAGTGCTTTTTCAAGCTTTAGCCCGCCACGGCCGACGTAAGGCATTGTCTGCCCTTTGACTTCGAGCGGGATGTCGTCAAACACTTTATCGCCGGCTTTATCGAGCCGTTCGGTCCCGCTGTAAACGATTCCGGCCATGACGGCCCGTTTCGCTTTCTCTCTCGTCTCCGCTAACCCGCGATCGACGAGCAATACATCTAATCTTGTTTTATTTCGTTTTTCCATAATTCCTCACACATTCTGTCGATTTGTCATTTGAATGAACTGCTCTACCGATTCCGCGATTTGAGACGGTCTGAGCCCGATTTCTTCTAGCAGTTGATTGACCGCGCCATGTTCAATATAACGGTCCGGAATCCCTAGACGAAGGACGCGCGGGAACTGTCTCGCATCACTCGCATGCTCGAGCACGCTGCTTCCGAATCCTCCGGCAAGAACGGCCTCTTCGAGCGTGACGAGCGGGATGCCTTCCTCATAGAGCGCGGTAAGCATCGCATCGTCGAGCGGTTTGATCGTACGGCAGTTGATGACCCGTACGCTCCGTTGTCCTTCGAGGAGCGTTCTCACTTCTAGCGCATCTTGCACTTGCGGCCCGAACGTCAAGATGGCCACGTCCGTCCCGTCAGCCACGACTTCCCACTCATCGAGCGGAAGTTCACGCAACGTCTCACTCATCGGGGTACCGATGCCTTCTCCGCGCGGGAACCGCACAGCAATCGGTCCATCATCGTATTTTAACGCCGTGTAGACGAGATGTTGCAATTCTTCCTCATCTTTCGCCATCAAAATCCGAATATTTGGCACATGGCGCATGAAGGCGATATCGAACACGCCTTGGTGCGTCTCCCCGTCGGCGCCGACAAGGCCCGACCGGTCAATCGTGAAGACGACGTTCAAGTTTTGGCGGCAAATATCGTGCACGAGCTGATCATATGCGCGCTGGAAGAACGTCGAATAAATCGAAACGACCGGTTTGAGACCTTGTGTCGCTTGACCTCCGGCGAGCGTGACCGCATGTTGCTCGGCGATGCCGACGTCAAACATGCGTTCCGGGAATTGCTTGTTGAAACAGTCCAGTTTCGAACCGACGCTCATCGCTGGCGTGATCAACGTCACACGCTCATCCGTCTCCGCGACTTTCGTGATCGTTTCGGCCACGACTTTTGAATAACTCGGTCCTTTGACTTTCCCTTTAATGACTTCACCAGATTCAATCTTGTACGGTCCGAGACCGTGCCACGTCCCGATGCCGTCTAGTTCGGCCGGGCGATAGCCTTTGCCTTTTTTCGTGATGACATGGACGAGTACCGGTCCATCAATTTTTTTCGCATACTCGAGTGTCTCGAGCAAATCTTTCAAATCGTGACCGTCCGTCGGTCCAAAGTAAGTGAAGCCAAGTTCTTCGAAGAACGTACCCGGTATGAGTGCCGACTTCAACATATACTTGACTCGTTCGCCACTGCGTTCGAGCGAACTTCCGACAATCGGGATGTGCTTGATGAGCGCTTCGACTTCCTCGCGGGCATGCTTCAGTTTACGTGACGCGCGCATCCGGCCGAGCATATTATGCATCGCCCCGACGTTTGGCGCGATCGACATTTCATTGTCGTTTAAAATGACGATGACGTTTTGTTTCTCGGCCCCGATGTGATTGAGTGCTTCGAGCGCCATTCCGCCCGTGAGAGCACCGTCTCCGATGATGGCGATGGCGCGATCATTCGCTCGCCCTTTTAGCTCGTTGGCGATGGCAATCCCCATTGCCGCCGACAACGAGGTCGAACTGTGCCCCGTCTCCCATACATCGTGCTCGCTCTCACAGCGCTTCGGAAACCCACATAAGCCATTATACTGGCGAAGCGTGTCGAACTGGTTCGTCCGTCCCGTTAAAATTTTGTGGACATAGGCTTGATGCCCCACGTCCCATACGAGTTGATCTTTCGGGCTGTCAAATACACGGTGCAAGGCAAGCGTCAACTCGACAACGCCGAGGTTCGGTCCGAGATGCCCTCCCGTTTCTGCCAATTTTTCAATCAAGAACCGTCTGATGTCTGCGCCAAGCGCTTCGATCTCGGTCACCGACATTTTCTTTAAAAATGACGGGTCTTGAATGGATGTCAGGTCCATGATGACCATCCTTTCTCCTGTCGTATTACTGATTCGTACCTTACATTTTACAAGAATGTGTCCATATATGCTATACATACAGAAAAACAAAGGTGACACGATGTGCTCATCGTGTCACCTAAAGTCAATGATTGCGTTTGACGACAAAGTAAAGTAGCTCATGCAAACGAGGTGAAGCGACCGACAGTTCGGCGAGCGCAGCTTCAGCTTGCGCGACTTCCTGAGCGAGCGCTTGTTTCGCACCGTCAAGACCGAGCAGCTTCGGATACGTCGATTTATCGTTCCCTTCATCCGAACCGACGCGCTTCCCGATCAACGCCTCGTCGCCTTCGACGTCTAAAATGTCATCTTGGATTTGGAACGCAACACCGAGATGCGCTCCGAAACGCTTCAATGCCGCTTGGTCGCTTGCGGACGCATCGGCCAAAATCGCGCCTGCTTCGAGCGCATAGACGAGCAGCGCCCCGGTCTTGCGGGCATGAATCGACTGAAGCGTCTCGAGCGATACGTGTTGTCGTTTCTCGGCTAACATGTCGTCTAGCTGTCCACCGACCATCCCGGCGCTACCGGCCGCCTCGCTGAACCGTGAAATCAAACTCACTAGTTTTTCAGGCGCGGCGTCCGTGCGGGTGATCACCTGAAATGCGTCCGTCAAGAGCGCATCGCCCGCAAGGATCGCGGTCGCTTCATCAAACTGGCGATGGTTCGTCGGACGGCCTCTGCGGACATCGTCGTCGTCCATCGCCGGCAAATCGTCATGAATGAGTGAATACGTATGTACCATCTCGAGTGCGACGGCGGCTTCGTGACCAAGTTCAATCGGTCGGCCGTATGTATCTAGGACGGCGTAAAGAAGGGCCGGACGAATCCGTTTCCCACCTGCCTCTAATGAATAGGTCATCGCTTCGAACAGTCGCTTCGGCATGGCCGCGTCGTCAACGAGACGACTCATCGCCTGTTCGACCGCACGTTTCCACTCATCGAGCATCAACTGACTCATACGGCGCCTCCTTTGTCACGGAGCGTACCGTCCAGTTCTAAAATTTCGTCCATTTTCTTTTCGGCAGCCGTCAATTTTGACTGACAAAGCGCCGACAGACGAACACCTTCCTCGTAGAGCGTCATCGCTTCTTCAAGCGCGACTTCTCCAGTCTCAAGTTTCGCCACGATGTCTTCGAGTCGGGCCAGCGCCGTCTCAAACGTCTGTTCTTCTTGTTTCTTCGCCATAATGTCTCTCCTTCACTTCCGCGACGGCATGACCGTCACGGAAACGGATCGTCACGACTCCGTCATGTAGTTGTTTGACATCTTTCACGTACGTCCCGTCTTGCTCGGTAAGCGTATAGCCTCGGGATAGGACCGCGAGCGGGCTGACCGCATGCAACCTGCCGGCCTGCGCGGTAAAGCGTTCGGTCGGCCGTTCGAGCGGCCGGATCCGGTTCAGTCGTCCTTCAAATTGACGGTACCGTTCATCGTTCGTCCGCAGTGCCCGAGCCAAATTCCGGACATCGAGCCGCTGCTGCGATTGAGCGAGACGATGGCGGGCGAACGTCAGTTGTTTGGTGACACCTTGCTCGAGACGGATCTCAGCCTGAGCGAACCGGTCCCGCTTTTGTGAGAGCGTGAACCGCGGCGACTTCAACCCGTAGCTGTTCGCCGCCCGTTCGAGCCGGTCGCGCACAGCTGTCATTTGATTCGTGACGGAACGCTGCAACTGCATCGTCAAACGCTCGACGTCTTTTCGCTGCGCATCGATCGTCGCCGTCGCGAGTTCCGCCGCAGCCGTCGGTGTGGCCGCACGTAAGTCGGCGACGAAATCGGCAAGCGTGAAGTCGGTTTCGTGACCGACGGCCGAAATGACCGGAATCGTCGAGTTGTAAATCGCTTCAACGACGATATCTTCGTTGAACGCCCACAGTTCCTCGATCGAGCCACCGCCCCTGCCGACGATCAAGACGTCACAGTCCGTCCGTTCGTTCATCCAGCGAATCGCACTCGCTACTTGCGGGGCCGCCAAGTCACCTTGGACGGCAACCGGCGCGAACGTGATGGCTACGTGTGGCGCCCGGCGCCGCAGTGTCGTCGCGATGTCGTGCAAGGCAGCACCTTTTGGGGACGTAATGATCCCAATCCGTTCAGGGAAGGCCGGGAGCGAACGCTTCCGTTCCGCGTCGAACCACCCCTTCGCTTCGAGTTCGCGCTTTCTCGCCTCGTAACGTTCAAACAATAGACCGACACCGTCTTGACGCATCAGTTCAACGTACAGCTGAACGTCACCCGTCGCCTCGTACATCGTCACGCGAGCGATGACGACGACGTTCATCCCGTCTGTCGGTTCGAACGTGAGTGTTCTGGCGTCACGTGAAAACATGACTGCTTTCATGCGAGACGCCTCATCTTTCAACGTGAAATAGCAATGACCCGAAGCGTAACGTTTAAAGTTCGAGATCTCACCGACGACCGCGATTTGTTGTAAAATCGGATCGTCGTCAAGCTGTCGTTTGACGTAACGGACGACTTCGGACACTTGAATCGGATTAGCCACGCGAAGCGACCTCGACCGTGTTATGCATGAGCATCGTGATCGTCATCGGTCCGACGCCGCCAGGAACAGGCGTGATGGCGCTCGCGACGTCACGGACGCCTTCATAGTCGACGTCCCCGACGAGGCGATTGTCGACACGGTTGACACCGACGTCGATGACGATCGCACCTGGTTTGACCATGTCGGCCGTGACGAGTCCGGCCCGTCCGACCGCGACAATCAAAATATCGGCCTGTCTCGTCATCGCTCCGAGGTCAGCCGTCTTCGAATGGCAATACGTGACGGTCGCTGACTCGTTCAAAAACAGCATGCCGACCGGTTTGCCGACGATCTGGCTTCTCCCGACGACGACGACATGCTTCCCGACGAGATCGGTCTGCGTTTTGACAAGATGCAAGATCCCGTGCGGTGTACATGGCAACAAAGTATTCAATCCGAGCATCATTTTGCCGACGTTCTCCGGATGGAAGCCATCGACGTCTTTTTCTGGAGAAATCCGCATGATGACGCGGGATTCATCGATATGGTTCGGTAACGGAAGTTGGACGAGAATCCCGTGCACCTCATGATCGTCATTCAATAAATCAATCAGCTTTAGTAACTCTGCCTCAGTCATGTCTTCATCAAATCGAAGTATTTGCGAGTCGATGCCAATCTCTTCGGCCGCCCGCTCTTTCCCGCGAACATAACTGTGGCTCGCCGGGTCATTCCCGATTAAAACGACTTTTAATTTCGGTATGATCCCTCGTGACCGAAGAGCCGTCACCTGTTCTTTCAACGTTTCCCGATACGATGCTGCGATTTGTTTCCCGTCGATCACTACTGCCATCTCTCTCATCCCCCATTGTCTTAGGTTTCTCTGTAGTTGGTGTGGTGTCTTCTCTATTTGTTTAACAGACCGTGTGCTTGTCTTCGCTTACGCTTTAATGATGTTACCGAGCACGCCGTTGACGAGCTTGGCCGCTTCTTCATCGGCGAACGATTTGGCGAGTTCGACCGCCTCGTTGATCGTGACTTTGTCCGGAATCGTCTCGACGTAGAGCAACTCGTACGTCGCCATGCGGAGAATCGTCCGCTCGACATTTCCGAGACGGTCGAGTCTCCAGTTTTTCAAGTTTTCGATGAGCAATTCGTCAATCTCATCTTTCTTCTCCAACGTTCCAACGACGAGTTGTTCGTAGAATGGATCAGAGTCCATGCCATCAAGGGCAAATTCGATAGCCTCGTCTACCTCAAGTTTTGATACTTCGATTTGAAAAAGCGTTTGAATCGCTTTTTCCCGTGCTTCATGACGTTTCATTCAGATACTCTCCTTTTGCTTGCTTTCATCTTTAATCGGCAAGGATACCCCTACTTCAATCGTGCTCCGGGCACAGCCCGACGATAAGTGGGGGAGAAATTGCCGCCGGGACTGAATCACGCATGTCCGTTTTGGCAGACAACGTCGCTATCGATACCGGCCTCATCTCTTGCCCATCCTCTCCGGTTGTTCGTTTGTAAACTGTTCTCTACGGGAAAAAAATATTATCTCTAGTGAAAGGCGGTGAACCCAATGTCCACCATCACTGCGAAGGTCCAACTCTTCGTCCCGCCCCCTCAAGCGGCTATCCTGAGGGCAACGATGGACGCATACCGGTCGGCTTGTGACTGGCTGTCGGGACACGTCTTCGAGACGAGGGACCTGAACCAGGCGAGCCTCAACGACTCGCACTATGCCGAGCTCCGGCAACGGTTCGGCCTGAAGAGCCAGATGGCCCAGTCGGTCATGAAGACGGTGATCGCTCGGTACAAGTCGGCGAAGTCGAACGGGCACGCTGTTCGTGTTGGAGGACCTGACCGGCATCCATGCCGCCACAGAGAAGGTGCGGGCGAGAAACCGCTACGTCTCCGTGTCGTGGGCGTTCTACCAGTTCCGTCGCATGCTCGAGTACAAGGCCGCACTGAACGGTCAGAAGGTGATCGTCGTCGACCCGAGACACACCTCCCAGACCTGTCCGACATGCGGGCACACCGAGAAGGCGAACCGGGACAAGAAGCTGCACACGTTCCAATGCAAGAACTGCCGGTACCGATCGAATGATGACCGCGTCGGCGCGATGAACCTGCATCGGAAAGGCATCGAACACATCGGTACAGGTGCCACGGGAGCATGACCCCCATGGAAGGGGCGAGGTCAACCGTCCCGATGTTCCGCCACGCGAAGGTAGGAGGCGCATGAGCGCCGTCCGCACTACCGGGCAGGAACGAGCGTAACCGTACTCTACGAGGGTAGAGGCGCCGTCGAGTCCTCGATGGACGCAAGCCCCCACCTCAAACGGACCGTCAAGGCGTTAAGTGGCGGGTTGTTGACTGTGATAGTTTAGCATAAAGCACTCACAAATTCAGTACAAAAAACGAGGAAGACCGAAATAATGTTCGGGCTTCCTCGTTCGACTCATTTCGTCAGTATCATTTCTTTTTCGACAAATTTCGTGTCGAACGCACCGTTGCGGAAATGTTCGTGCGCCATGACTTGTTGATGGAACGGAATCGTCGTATGAATACCCGACACCGTGAACTCGTCAAGGGCACGGAGCATCTTCGCGATCGCTTCCTCGCGCGTCGGGGCGTGGACGATCAGCTTCGCCACCATCGAGTCATAAAACGGCGGGATGACGGCGCCTGCGAACAGGCCGCTGTCGACCCGTACCCCCATTCCTCCTGGAACGATATATTGATCGATCTTGCCGGCCATCGGACGGAAGTCGGTGAACGGGTCTTCGGCGTTAATGCGGCATTCGATCGAATGACCGCTAAAGACGATATCGGCCTGTGAGATGGCGAGCGGATGCCCGAGCGCGACTTCAAGTTGCGCTTGGACGAGATCAAAGCCGGTGATCATCTCCGTGACCGGATGCTCGACTTGGATTCGCGTGTTCATTTCCATAAAGTAAAACTCGTTCGATTCAGGGACGTAAATAAATTCGATTGTCCCGGCGCTCGAGTATTGGATCGCTTTCGCCGCTTTGACGGCCGCTTCTCCCATCGCTTGACGCGTCGCCTCGTCGATCGCAGGCGACGGGGCCTCCTCGATCAGTTTCTGCATCCGGCGTTGGATCGTGCAGTCCCGTTCTCCTAAATGAATGACGTTCCCATACTGGTCAGCGAGCACTTGCACCTCGACGTGACGGAACGATTCGATATATTTCTCTAAATAGACGTCACCGTTCCCAAAAGCTTGTTTCGCTTCTTTACGGGTCGCGACGAGTCCTTTGATGAGCTCTTCTTCGTCGAAAGCGACACGAATGCCGCGTCCGCCGCCTCCGGCCGTCGCCTTGATAATGACCGGATAACCGATTTCTCGAGCGAGTTCAATCGCCTCATCATCCGTCACGACACCGCTCGATCCCGGGACGACAGGAACACCTGACTCGATCATCGTCCGTTTCGCTTCATCTTTAATGCCCATCTTCCGAATCGCATAGCTGCTCGGACCGACGAACTGGATCCCGCACGCTTCACTCATCTCGGCGAACTCGGCATTTTCTGCCATAAATCCATACCCCGGATGGATCATCGTCGCATCGACCGCACAAGCGACCGACAAGATGTTCGGGATATTCAAATAAGAGTCTTTCGACGGGTTCGGCCCGATACAATACGCCTCGTCCGCGAGACGAACGTGCAACGCCTCACGATCCGCCTCCGAAAAGACGGCGACTGTCGGGATATTCATTTCTTTGGCTGCCCGAATGATTCGTACCGCGATCTCGCCGCGGTTTGCAATGAGTAATTTCATAGCACCCTCACTTCACGCTAAAGAGCGCTTGGCCATATTCGACTAAATCGCCGTCGGCGACGAGGATTTCAACGACTTCCCCGCTGATTTCGGCCTCGACGTCGTTGAACAGTTTCATCGCTTCTAATATACAGACGACCTGACCCGTCTCGACACGGTCGCCTACTTTGACGTACGTGTCTTTATCCGGGGCCGGGCGTGAATAAAACGTTCCGACCATCGGTGATGTGATGGTACGTAAGTTGCTCACTTCCGCTTGAGGCGCTTCGCTCTCGTCTACGGCTGGTGCAGATAACGGAGCAGTACTCGGTTGAGCAAGCGGTGTGCTCGTGACGATTTGTTGCGCCGTTTCTTTTTTTAATGACAGTTTGAACTCGGACGTCTCGAGCTCCATCTCATGGATAGACGTCTGGTCGAGCAGTTCAATCAGCTCTTTAATGTGATCGATTTGCATGAAATAACCCCCTATTTATACCTGGTACTAATCTCTACTCTACTATAACTGGTCAGACCAGTGAATGCAACGACAAAAAAAGTGCCCATTCGTTTGAATGGACACTGCTCGTATTACCCGTTATAACGTCCCATGAAGTCGCCGGTACGTGTGTCGACCGTCACTTTTTCACCTGGCTCGATGAAGAGCGGGACTTGAATGATATGGCCCGTCTCGACCGTAGCGTTCTTTTTGACGTTCGACGCCGTATCCCCTTTAACACCTGGGTCAGCTTCTGTGATCGTCAAGACGACCGTCGTCGGAAGTTCGATCCCGAGGATCTCACCGTTATAATCAGCGATGCTCACTTCCATGTTCTCGAGCATGAACGGAAGCGCCGCTTTCACTTGCTCGCCCGTCAATTCGAGCTGCTCATACGACTCTGTATCCATGAAGACGTACGTGTCGCCCATCGGATACAAATACTGCATTTTTTTACGTTCGATGTGAGCGCGTTCGACCCGCTCGCCGCCCCGGAACGTCGTCTCTTGAATCGCGCCAGAACGTAAGTTGCGCATTTTCGTACGAACGAACGCTGCGCCTTTACCTGGTTTGACGTGCTGGAACTCGATGACTTGCCAAATCGACCCGTCTGATGTTTTGACTGTTAACCCTGTCTTTAAATCGTTTACTGATACCATAGTGATTTCCTCCTAAAAATGAGCTGAGACTCAAGCCTCAATCGTGATTAACTCTTTTGGCGACTGCGTGAGACGGACATTTCCATCCTTCGTGATGACGACATCATCCTCGATGCGGCAGCCACCGATGCCGGCGATGTAGATCCCAGGCTCGATTGTGACGACCATCCCAGGTTCGAGCACCGTGTCAGACCGGAACGACAACCCTGGCGCCTCATGTACTTCCATTCCGAGTCCGTGACCGGTTGAGTGGCCGAAGTACTCGCCGTACCCGGCTTCTTTGATGACGTCACGCGTCAACGCGTCAGCCTCGATGCCGGTGATGCCGGCCCGAGTCCCTTCCACGCCTGCCAGTTGGGCACGTAACACCGTGTCATAAATCTCGCGCAATTTGTCTGAGATCTCGCCGACTGCGAGCGTACGCGTAATATCCGAACAGTACCCTTTGTAGTACGCTCCGAAGTCGAGCGTCACGAGTTCACCCGCTTCGATGACTTTGTCACTGGCCACACCGTGCGGCAATGCCGAACGATGACCAGAAGCGACGATCATATCGAATGAAGACGAATCCGCACCTTGGCCGCGCATGAACATCTCCAACTCATTGGCGACTTCTTTCTCAGTGCGTCCCGGGCGAATGAACGTCTGGATGTGGGCAAACGCCGCATCAGCAATCGCCGCAGCTTCCTTCATTATCTTAATCTCTGCCTCGTCCTTAATCAAGCGCAGCTTTTCCACGATCCCTGACGTCTCGACCAGTTCAGCCGCTACCTCTTTCTCATACGTCCGATACGTCCCGACCGTCATGTCATCTTGTTCGATCCCGAGACGCTTCACCCCTTCTCGGCTCGCGATGTCAGACACCGACTTGATGAGCGATGTTTCGAGCTCGATGATGTCATAACCGGTTACTTGGCTAGCCGCCTGCTCGGTATAGCGGAAGTCCGTGATGAAACTCGCCGCCTTCGCTGTGATCAAGATGACCCCGCTCGACCCGGTAAACCCAGACAAGTAACGAATGTTCTCTCGTTTCGTCACGAGCAATCCATCGATCCCGTTCATTTCTAACTGAGCTTGTAGCTTGTTGACGCGTTCAATCATGTCGATTCCTCCAATGTTCGATGAGTGCATGCAACGCGAGCGTATAGCTCGTCAATCCGAAGCCGCTGATGACGCCGAGGCAGACACCGGCAAGTTTCGATTCGTGACGAAACGACTCACGGGCATGCACGTTCGAGATATGTACTTCGACGACCGGGGCTGAAATAGCGGCAATCGCGTCTCGCAATGCAATCGACGTATGCGTATACGCCCCGGCGTTCAAGATGACGCCCGCGTAATCATACGCCTCATGCAGCGCATCGATCAGCTCACCTTCATGATTGGACTGGATGAACGTGAGACGAACATCTCCCGGTGCTTCGAGCAACAGTTCTGCCGTCAAGCCTTTCAGCGAGACATCCCCATACACATCCGGTTCCCGTCTACCTAGCAAGTTCAAATTCGGTCCATTCAAGACAAGTATATGCACAAGCCTTCCCCCTCATTCGTCAAGTCTTTCTTATTGTAACAAATTTATGCGAAGAGCGATAATCGCGTCACCTGAGGTTTCGTTTTTCGATCAAATCACGTTATAATTCAACTATATACTTGTCAGAATCGAGGAGAACCTATGAAAAATAAACAGTTGATCCCCGTCGGCGGTCAAGCACTCGTCGAAGGCGTCATGTTCCAAGGACGCACCGAGAGCGCCTCGGCCATCCGGCGTAAAGACGGATCGATCGAGACGTTCAAACAGCCTCGACTCCTCGTCCCGTGGGTCCAATCGTTGAAAAAAGTCCCGTTCCTTCGCGGCATCGTCGCTTTATACGAGTCGTTAAAGAACGGCTCGGCCCACATGAACTTCGCGAGCGATCGCTATGACGTCGACCCGAGCGAAGACGTCACGGAGAAGCCAGAGCAAAAGCAAAACATCCTCATGGTCATCATGATCGCCATCGTCGGTGTCATTTCTTACATCTTCGGCAAATTGATCTTCAACGTCACCCCGGCGCTCCTTGCCGCTATGTTCCAAAACGTGCCCGCACTGTCCGGTCACGTGATTCAAAACCTGCTCGAAGGGGGAATTAAACTAGTATTACTGCTCAGCTACCTATACTTGATTTCATTGACCCCGCTCATCAGACGCGTCTTCCAATATCATGGCGCCGAGCATAAAGTTATCAACTGCTACGAATCCGGACGACCGATCACCGTTGATAACGTCCGTTCAAGCTCACGCCTCCACTATCGGTGTGGTTCAAGCTTCATCCTGTTCACCGTTTTTGTCGGCATCGGCGTCTATATGGTCGTCCCAATCGACCCACTTTGGGTCCGGCTCGTCAGCCGGATCGCGCTGTTGCCGGTCGTCATCGGCATCTCGTTCGAGGTGCTTCAATTCACCAATCGCTTCCGGGAGCATCGGTTCTTATCCGTGCTCGGTAAACCAGGACTTTCCTTGCAACTACTAACGACGCGCGAACCGAACGACGAACAGATCCGCGTCGCCATCGAAGCGTTCGAGACGTGGGAACGTTCCGAGCTCGGTCAACCAGACGTCCAAAGAGAGGGATAAAGAGGAGGAAAACACCATGATCAGACAAAGAATCGGCTCGACCGCGGCGACCATCGTGTTCATCTTGGGCTTCATCGGAGTCGGACATATGTTAGCGACCGATCCTGGTCGATTGTTCAGACAGTTGCTCTTCATCGGTATTTTCGGGTTAATCTTTTACGTGATTTACCGGGTCTTCATGGCTCCTAAAATTTCGGCCGAAGACGTGCGTTACCGGAAGACCGCGCAAGCGTCGAAAAAACGGATGGCGCGACCAGGCAATAGCCCCAAAGTCAAACCTTCCGCAGCGGCCGCTAAGAAAAAGAACACCAAACCAGGCTCGAACGTGACCAAACTGTCGAAACGTACGAGCGTCCATCGCAGCGATGCCCCTCACCTGACCGTCATCGAAGGAAAAAAAGGCAAGAAGAAAAAGAAAGCGAACATGTAAAAGGAGCGCCTCTCGAGGCGCTCCTTTTAGTCTGTATCGACAAATCCGATATACGGTAAGTTGCGGTATTGTTCCGCGTAGTCGATACCGTACCCGATGACGAACTCATCTGGAATCTCGAATCCGACATAATCCGCGTCAAGTTGGACGAGGCGACGAGCCGGTTTATCTAGCAACGTGCAAATTTTCAATTCTCCCGGTTGATGCAGCTTCATATGCTGACACAAAAATTTGAGCGTCTGACCGGTATCGATGATGTCCTCGATAATGACGACATATTTCCCTTCGACGTCGAGGTCGAGATCTTTCCGAAGTTGGACGTTCCCGCTCGAGACCGACTTTTTCCCGTAAGACGAAGTCGCGACCGTGTCCAGTTGGACGCTTCCTTTCATCTGTCGCATCAAATCAGCGGCGAATACGAGTGAACCTTTTAACACGGGGACGAGGACGATCGGCGTCCCGGCCGCATCACGTTCGATCTGTTCCGCGAGTTCAGCGACGCGCTGTTTGATCTGTGCTTCATCAAATAACTTCCCTTTGATTTGAATGTTCATTTTTCGGCGATCGTTCGCCGTCACCCCCTCATTTATCTATCCAGCAACTATTCTATCATACAATCACCCTAAAAATAGACTTTAATTCAATAACATGATGTTAATGTTCGGTTTTCGGTTCAGGTGCATAAAAAGACCGCTACCCGATTCGACGATCGGATCGCGGTCGATTTCACTCATCGCGTGTCATATTTAGTTCCTGAAACTGTCGAAACTGCTCCATCAGCTCGGGTTTGTCTTCAAAGAATTCGACGAATTGGGTCATGCAGTCGAGCGTGTTCGAGCTCAAATGATGTTCGATGCCTTCAACATCCTCATAGACGTGCGCTTCATCGACCCCGATCAGCCGTAGGAACGACTCGAGCATCGTATGCCGCTCGACGAGCCGCTTGCCGATCTTCTGCCCTTTATTCGTCAACATCAGGCCTCTGTATTTTTCATACACCAAATAACCTTCCCGGTCTAACTTTTGCACCATTTTCGTGACTGAGGAGGGATGCACCCCTAAATGTTCGGCGATATCAGATACACGGGCGTATCCTTTCTCGACCATCAGTAAGTAGATTCGTTCTAAGTAGTCTTCCATACTCGGTGTCGGCATGGGCGTAGCCTCCCCTTATGTTCCGTTCTCCAATCTCCATTTTAGCGTAACCCGTGTAAAACCGAAAGCAGAACGGGCAAATCGTCTAGTCAATCATTGTCTCATGACCTTAAATTCTTTATAATGAATGTTGGTGAAACTTAATAAAGAAAGGAAGAACATCAATGGGAATCGAAACAATCCTCGTCATCATCCTCTGGGCTGCGCTCATCGCATATATCGTCTGGCGCTTCATGCCGGCTCGTGGTTTGAAAAAAATGAAACAAGAAGAATTTCGTGCTTCGCTCCGCAAAGGACAACTGATTGACGTCCGTGAACCGAATGAGTACAAGGGAGGCCATATCATCGGGGCCCGTAATATCCCGGTCGGCCAGATGAAACTTCGGATGAAAGAGCTACGGAAAGATCAACCGATCCTCATGTACTGCCAAGGCAAGTCACGTACGAACCAGGCAGCCAAACTGCTCATGAAAAATGGCTACACCGACATCTATATGCTTGAAGGCGGATTTAAAAACTGGAAAGGGAAAGTCAAAAAAGACTGACCCTCACAAACAAGCGTTGCTCCAACATTCGTTGGGGCAACGCTTGTTTGATTGAACGTTCAAAAGAATTTAGCGATTGACTTTGGTGTTAAAACTGTCCCTACCGATTTAATTTCCTCATTGACGACAAGGCCAGGCGTGCTCATAATTCCATATGACATGATTTGTTCGATATCCGTCACTTTTTCAACCGTCGCTGTCTTTCCAGTTAGCCGTAACGCTTCTACGACGTTTTGCTCCAGCGTCTTACAATTGCGACACCCGGTTCCTAAAATCTTTATGTTCATGTTCGACTCCTCCTCATAGTATAAAATTGAATAAGTAACCAATTATCATGATCCCTAACGTCACAATGACGAAGAAAATGATGACGAGCTCTTTCTTCAACACCCGGCTCAACAATAGACCTTCAGGTACAGACAAAGCGACGGTCGACATCATGAACGCAAGAGCCGTTCCGATCGCCATTCCTTTCCCAACGAGCACTTCGATGACCGGCAACGTCCCGATCGCATTGGAATAGAGCGGAACCCCGATCAACGTTCCAATGATTGGGCCATACCAGTTATCTCCCCCTGCGACACGCATAATGAACTCAGCCGGTATGAACCCGTGAAACCCTGCCGCGATCGCAATCCCTATCAGTAAATAAGGCCCCACTTTTTTTACGGTCTCATAGACGCCATTGAGCGCTGTCACTAAACGATCTGCTTGTGATAATTCAACCGTGACCGCGACTTGTTGACTTTTGATGCGATATACGTAGTCTTGCACATACTTTTCAAGATGTAACTTTTCAATTAGCAGGCCAGCGAACAATGCGACCATCACCCCTGCAAATACATATAAGAACGCGATCTTCCAACCGAACATCGAGATGAGAAGGACGATGGAAATTTCATTCACAATCGGTGACGTGATGAGAAACGTGAACGTCATCCCGAGCGGAATACCCGCTTCCACGAACCCGATGAAAAAGGGGATCGTCGAGCAGGAACAGTATGGTGACAAGACGCCTAGACCAGCGGCACCAATATATCCGCCAATTTTCCGCTTGCCACTCAAATAGTCGCGAACTTTTTCTACAGGGAAATAACTGCGAATATATCCGATCACAAAAATCATAATGCTCATCAGCACGGTTATTTTCACGACGTCCATCACGAAAAATTGTACAGCTTCACCGAAACGGCCACTTAGATCAAGGACGTCGTATGCGATAAAGTCTCCAATCCGATCAAACATGTTCACCCACTTCTTTCTCTATCAATTGAAAAACGGTGTTCCGTCCCAAGCGTGTCGAGCGAATGACTTCACCACGCTCTAGCAAACGGAGGTGATGTGTCAACGTAGAGTTCGGCATCTCGAGCGCGCTTGACAGTTCACATAAGCACATCGGGACTATGCCTAACAGGCGGACGATCTTTAACCGAGTTGGATCTGCCAGCCCTTTATGGAAGGCGGCTTGTCGCTCGAGCTCTTCCTCATCAAATTGACAGATACGTAAGGATTCACGAAGTTCTTCGTCTGTTTTCAAAGCCCATTCCATCTTCATCACCTCCTTTATATAACTAGTTTGCTAGTTATATAGTTTCAAGTCCACACACTTATTCAACTATTCACATTTAAGACATTTTTTAGTTCATACAATCGTCACAACCACTCATCTTGGCACAAATCAAAAACCCGCTCGCGAATTGCGAGCGGGTTGTGGCTTAGTTGATTGACGATGGTTGACGTCGCTCATACTTCAATACCGGCTTACGGGCAGCGAGCGTCTCGTCGAGTCGTTTGATGACCGTCGTGTGCGGCGCCGTCTGAACGATCTCCGGATTCTCTTCTGCCTCTTTGACGATTTGGAGCATCGCGTCACAGAACGCGTCGAGCGTCTCTTTCGATTCCGTCTCGGTCGGCTCGATCATGATGCACTCCTCGACGTTGAGCGGGAAGTAGATCGTCGGCGGATGGTATCCGAAGTCGAGCAATCGTTTGGCGATGTCGAGCGTACGGACACCGAGTGCTTTTTGACGTTTACCTGACAAGACGAATTCGTGCTTGCAGTACGTGTCGTACGGCACATCGAACGCGTCCTTCAAACGGGCGAACATGTAGTTGGCGTTCAACACTGCTTCGCGTGAGACGCGCGTCAGCCCTTCGGCGCCCATCGTCTTAATGTAGCTGTAGGCGCGTACGTTGATGCCGAAGTTTCCATAGAACGGTTTGATGCGTCCGATCGACTGCGGGCGATCGTAATCGAGCGTAAAGCCTGAATCCGCTCTGTTTACGATCGGTGTCGGCAAGTACGGGATCAAGTCGCGCTTGACGCCGACCGGTCCCGAGCCCGGGCCGCCGCCGCCGTGCGGTCCTGTGAACGTCTTGTGCAAGTTCAAGTGGACGACGTCAAAGCCCATATCACCAGGACGGGCGATCCCTAGAATCGCGTTCGAGTTGGCCCCGTCGTAGTACAGTTTACCGCCTGCCTCATGGACGACTTTGGAAATTTCAAGAATGTCCGCCTCGAACAACCCGAGCGTGTTCGGATTCGTGAGCATGAGCGCTGCCGTGTCGGCTCCGACTTTCGCTTTTAAGTCAGCGAGGTCGACAAGTCCCCGCTCATCCGATTTGACCGTGACCGTCTCGAATCCGGCGACGACGGCCGAAGCTGGGTTTGTCCCGTGCGCCGAGTCTGGGACGAGTACTTTCGTCCGATTCATATCGCCGTTATGCTGGTGGAACGCTTTGATCAACATGAGTCCGGTCCATTCCCCGTGGGCACCGGCTGCCGGTTGGAGCGTCACTTCGTCCATCCCCGTGATTTCAGCGAGCTGGTCTTGAAGGTCGACCATCATCTCGAGCGCCCCTTGCACCGATTCGATCGGTTGGAGCGGGTGGATGTGGGCGAACCCAGGCAGACGTGCCATATCTTCGTTCACTTTCGGGTTGTATTTCATCGTACATGATCCGAGCGGATAGAAGCCGGAATCGACACCGTGGTTCCGCGTCGACAGCGACGTATAGTGACGAACGACATCTAGTTCCGACACTTCCGGCAGTTCGGCCACCTCATGACGAATCATCGACGCCGGTAACAGCGCCTCGATATCAACTTCTGGTACGGTCGGTGTCGGCAAGTTGTAACCGGTACGTCCGGCACGTGACACTTCAAAAATGAGCGTTTGTTCGTGTTGCATCAGTTCGTCCCCCCAACCACTTCAATAAATCCGTCAATCTCTTCTTTCGTGCGCAGTTCGGTCGCACATAGCAACATCTGTGTTTGACGATCAGCATCATACGTTCCGAGCGGCAATCCACCGATGATCCCATTGTCAAGCAAGCGGCGTGACACGGTTTCGGCATCGATACCGAAATCGACGACAAACTCGTTGAACATCGGTCCTTCGTCGATGATTGGGTAACCGGCCGACTTCAGTGCCTCTTTCATATAGTGGGCCGTTTGAATGTTGCGGACGGCCATGTCACGAATCCCATATTTCCCGAGCGCGGACATCGTGATCGAGGCGGCGAGCGCGTTGAGCGCCTGGTTCGAGCAGATGTTTGATGTCGCTTTATCGCGGCGGATATGCTGCTCTCGTGCCTGTAGCGTCAAGACGAAGCCGCGTTTCCCGTCCTCGTCGACCGTCTGACCGACGAGACGACCCGGCAGTTTACGCATGAGCGCCTTTTTGACGGCGAAGTAGCCACACGATGGACCACCGAAACTTTGTGGGATCCCGAACGGTTGGGCATCCCCGACCGTGATGTCGGCACCGAGCGCACCAGGAGACTCTAAAATACCGAGTGCGAGCGGGTTACTCGATACGACAAAGAGCGCACCGGCATCATGGGCCGCTTTCGCGAGCGTCGCCAAGTCCTCGACGCGACCGTAGAAGTTCGGGTACTGAACGACGAGACACGAGGCGTCCGTCAAATCGACGTCCGTCAAATCCGTCACGCCGGCCGCAACATGCGTATATTCAACTGAAAGTCCCGGTCCATCCGCGTATGTGCGGATGACGTCTTTCGCTTCCGGGTGAACAGCACCGGAGACGATGACACGTTTCTTCTTCGTATGAGCGCTCGCGAGGTACGTCGCTTCCGCGAGTGCGGTAATGCCGTCATACATCGACGAGTTGGCGACGTCCATCCCCGTCAGTTCACAAATCATCGTCTGGAACTCGAACATCGCTTGCAGTTCACCTTGTGAAATTTCAGGTTGATACGGCGTATACGCCGTGTAAAACTCAGAACGGAGCAACATATGGTTCATGACGCTTGGCGACAAGTGGTCGTACATGCCGGCTCCTAGAAAACTCGGATGTGATTTCGTGTGAAGGTTCTTCTCGGCAAGCTTCGTCATGTGGCGGACGAGATCGACTTCTGGGAGCGGAGCGCCGATGGCAGATAACGATGCCGTCTCCCGGAGCGTGGCCGGGATATCTTCAAGCAAATCTTCGATCGATTCGACACCGATCGTCTGGAGCATATCGCGTTCGTCTTGCTCGGTCATCGGTAAATAACGAAATTCCATTCTGTTCATTCTGAATCCCCCTGTATCATTTACGTTTATAGAACGGTGTCGGCACACGTTCGGCTTCTATTTGTTTGCCCCGAACTTCGACGATGAAGTTTGATTGTTCGACAAACCGGCGATCGATCCGGGCCCAAGCGATCGATTCGTTAACGGTTGGCGGCATCGTTCCCGTCGTGACGACGCCGATCGTCTCGCCGTCAAACAAGACGGGCGCACCTTGTCGGGCAATCCCGCGGCCGAGTAGCTTCAAGCCGATCAGACGGCGCGGAATATCTTCTTTTTGTTTGACGAGGGCATCTTTCCCGACGAAGTCGGTATCGAGCTTGACCGCAAAGTTCAAGTTGGCCTCGAACGGCGTCACCGTCTCGTCTAACTCATGCCCGTACAGCGGCAGACAAGCTTCAAAACGGAGCGTGTCACGTGAACCGAGCCCGCACGGCGTCACTTGTTCTGCTTCGAGCGCAGTCCAAATCTTCGCGACGTCTTCGGCCCGGGCGTATACTTCGAACCCATCCTCACCTGTATAGCCGCTCCGCGAGATGATTGCTGGCACACCGGCAACGTCGCCGCTCAAAAACCGGAAGAACTTGATCTCATGTAGCGGTAAGTCCGTGATTCGTCCGAGTACTGTTTCTGCAATCGGACCTTGGATCGCGATTTGACCGTACGCATCCGATTCATCGGTCACAGTGACGTCCCCTGATACGTATCGACGGACGTGGGCCGCGTCTTTTTCAATATTCGAGGCGTTGACGACGAGCCAATACGCGTCTTCATCGAGCCGATAGACGAGCAGGTCGTCGACGACCCCGCCGTCAGGTAAACAGAACAAGTTGTATTGCGCTTGCCCGATATTCAGCTTCGAGACGTCATTCGTCACAAGACGTTGGACGTTTTCGAACGCGTCCGGACCTTCAATCCGAATTTCCCCCATGTGCGATACATCGAACATACCAACCCGCTCCCGAACCGCTTGATGCTCTTCTTTGATTGACGAGAACATGATGGGCATCTCAAACCCCGCAAAATCCACCATCTTCGCCTTCGTAGAAATCAGGTCGTACAAAGGCGTACGTTTCAACGTTAACTTCTCCATAATATCCCCCAATCCCGAACGTAAGTAATGCATTTGATGAAATATTTCGTTTTCTATTCCACTCTATCAATTTTTTGACGCGCTGCCTAGCAAAAATGGGCAAAAATAAAGAGGATTGAAAACGAAAACGTTTTCATCCTCATTATTTCATATTTCAGTCTCAGTGGAAACGCCTGAACGATCGATTCCAGCGGTCCGCTTAATTTCCTTCGTAAGGCCGACCGTTGCCTGTTTCAGTTCGAGCGACTCGTCTTTCACTTTAACCGAATAAGCCTTCATTTGCTTCACCGATGCGTTGACCGTGTCGATGTGCTGTTTGATCTCACCGACCAAGCCTTGAATCACGTTCATTCGAATCGTAAACCGTTCCGTCAACCGTTTCACACGGCGCAGATCGGTCTTCATTTTGTTCCGATACAATAAAAATCCGTATCCACCTAGCCCGACGAGTGCGAGCACGATAATACCAAGATTAATCCAAATCATCTGTCTTCCTCCTTCAACCGATCTAGTTCACAAGCAATCGCTTCCGAGCTCAATGAGGCGTCGATTGTCACATCGGCGTAAGCGTAAAGCGGACGCCTGCGCTCGTATAGCGCCTCGACGCTCCTTTTACCAAGTTGCACGAGCGGACGGTCCGAGTCTTTAATACGCCCCCAACACAGTTCGAACGGCAACTCAAGGGCAACGATGCGCCCATGCCGTCGCATCCATTCGATATTTTCTGAGCGCTCGACGATTCCGCCACCTGTCACGATATAGTCCGCATGAACGTTTCGAAGCATCGCCGTCTCTTCGGCCCGAAACGCGCTCTCACCGTGTCGGGCGAAATAAACAGATAAACCCATTCCAAGATGCCGTTCGAGCGCTTCATCCAAATCGATGACATGATTCGATTTTTCAAGATATCGTTTTAAGCTTGATTTACCTGTACCCATAAACCCGATGATGTAAAACGGTCTAGTCATCGAAATAAATCACCTCTTTATGCTTTTCTCCCGTCTTCAACCGGATCTCGACCTCCGTCGTACCTGGC
Source organism: Exiguobacterium sp. SH3S1 (assembly GCF_004337105.1). Taxonomy (NCBI): domain Bacteria; kingdom Bacillati; phylum Bacillota; class Bacilli; order Caryophanales; genus Exiguobacterium; species Exiguobacterium sp. SH3S1. The sequence continues at coordinate 209,283 of NZ_SJUW01000005.1, forward strand.
CCGAGCGGTCGGCAGAAAATCGTACCGGTCGGTTTGACGATGATCTCTGCTTCTGTCCGGCACGAATGTTTGGCGACCATGAGATGGGATTCGAAGCGAATCGCCAAAATTTCGAGCGTCAGACGTTCCGTGCTTCGTTCGATATCAGTATACCAAAACAAAGCTGCAGCTAATAGCCACGTCAAGAGGACTAACGTAGAGATGACGAAGAACCCGCGCGCATGCACATCACGGACTTCTCCCGAGGGCCGATCGAGTCGGTCCACTGAATCCGGTAGCCGTTTCCTAACGGTTCGACACGATAACCATCGATTCCTCTTATAAATAACAAGTTCCCTCCCTCTTCGCCTACCATGACTAAATTCCGATTGATCTGTTTGAGCGTCCACGTCCACGTCGTCTCATCGGGTCGAACGTACGTACCGACGAGGATACCCTCTCGCACCTGACAGTCACGACTATCGAACAGTTTGCGAACGATGAGTTGTGGTGTCGTGTTCACTTGACCGCGCGGTTGTTCGTAAAACGCCTCCCCGAGCGCTAAAAAGTGGACGAGTAGCCCGATGAACAAGGGGAGCAACAATAATGTGTACGTCATCTCGAGCAACGTGAAGCCACCCTCAGAGCGTCGGCAGACATATGTCTTGTTCACAAATTTCGACTTCACCGCTTGGATCGGCCGCATCAAGCAACACCTCCCCTTGAAGCCGTTCATAAGTCCGAACCGTCGCCTCGAGACGCTCCACCCGCTCCGTACCCGCCGTAACGAACGGCGCAATCACACCGACCCATCCGAGCAGGAGGGCTAGACTTAAACAAACTTCCCAAAACGTGATGCCTTGCTCATCCTCCCCCACTATGGATCACCTCCGGCTCATACGTGCCCATCCTGAACTTCAACGTGACCGCGACTTGGCCTGTGTAAAATTTCCACTGTCCGGCATACGTCGCCGCCGACTTTGAAAAGACGATTTCGTTCGTTGTCGGCAGGCTCATCTCGACACCGTCGGGAACGATGCCTGAAGTGATCGACGTCGTCCCGCACGTGATGTGATACCGCCGTTCTTTCATATACCATCTCAAGCGCGGGACACATTTTTCATTGGCGGCCACGTACGGATACTGACCGACCTCGGCGATGTCTTGGACGAGCGCCTCCGTGAAGTCGATGAGCGCGAGTCGGTCCATCGAACGGACGGTAGGTGTCGCCACTAAAAGGAGTAACGACAGGACGACGAGTACCCAAGCCATCTCGACGAGCGTATAGCCGCCTTGTCTCATTTCAGCGCCAACGCACCTGTGCTCGGCGTGTACGTGTACGTCATCGACTGACAGCTATATTCGAGCGGGTTCTCGGTCGAAGCACGTTTGATGACGGCGAGCGATTCTGGATACGCCTTATGTTCCGCATAATATAAATTGATTTCAGATTCGACAATCCGTACGCTCCCTTCACAACTGACGCTATCCGCCCGTGACTTCCCGTCCGACATAGACGGGACGAGTAGCAGCAACAAGACCGAGATGATTAGTAAGACTGCCGCCATTTCAACGAGTGTGAATCCTTGCTCTGCCTGACAGTCTGATTTGAATTTTGCCACGATAATTCTCCTCCTCATAGTTGGGCCATAATTAGTTTGACCGGCAAATAAATCGTATAGAACATCATCGTCACCATGACGGTCAAGAAGCCGTACAAAAGCGGCTCCGTCTTGGCGATCAGTTGCTTCCAATACAGTTCCATCTCTTCAAAGATCAAGTCTCGATGTAACGCCATAATCAATCCGAGGTCTCCACTCACCGTCCCGACCCCGAACAAGCTGACGACTTCATGGTCGAGCAGACGTTCCTCTCGGGCCGCCGCCTCCAACTCGATTCCACCAGACATCCGGTCATGGATGCGCCGGGCGATTTGCGCCACTTCCCCTTCTCCATAAGAGAGACGCTCGATGACGTGACGCACCGAAATTTGCCCTTCACTCAGTAAGGACAGTTCGCTGACAAACAAATACGTGACATACAGTCGTCTTCCCCGCTCGACGAATTGGATCGGGACGGACCGGCCTCGCTTCACGACCCAATAGCTCCCGCCGCCCGTCAAGATGAGCGCGACGAACAAGCCCGGGAAAAAACCTCGTGACAAGAGGATGGTGCTGATTCCGTCTAAATCGTCGACCTGCACCATCGAGAGCAATTTCGGAAAGATGTACAGCGCATAAATGGCACCAAGCCCTAAAAGCATCGTCAAGATGACGAGCGGATACCTCGCCAGTTGTTTTAACTCTTGCTGCAGGCCTCGACGCATCATCGATAAGGCAAGCACTTGTTCTAGACCTTCAATGAAATGATGTCCCCGTTCCGCCGTGACAAGCATGTCTCGCATGCGGGCATCCGTGACGAGTTCAGAGAACACGTCGGCGAGTGCCAGACCACTCTCGAGCTTTTGCCGCATCACACGAATCAGTTGTTTTTGCTTCCCCCGCTCATGCAACTCGAGCGTCTCGAACGTCTTTTTCAACCCGACCCCTCGTGCTTGCAGTCGCAGGAAGCGCCGGATCGTGTTCAGCTCCCTACTGGAACGGACATCGACCATGAGCAAGTCACCTCCTCTCTCCGCTGCAACACACACCAATGGCGCGGCACCTCTACTTTGCCGATCAACTGTTCGAGACGGCGTTCACCGTCTTCGATACTCGCCGTATGAAACGTCGCGATCGTCAAATGTCCGCTCAGTGCCGCATCATGCGCGACACGCAGTTCTTCACTCGTCCGCACCTCCCCGACAACGATGATATCCGGGTCGGCTCGCAACGTTTCTTTCAACAAACGTTTATGATCCAGTCCTGCCAATACATTCACCTCGAGCTGGATCACACCTGTCAATTGCTGTTCGGGAGGGTTTTCGATCGTCACGATCCGGTGGTTCTTCAAACTTTCAAGAAAAGCATAGAGGACTGTCGTTTTTCCGGCCCCGGTCGCGCCACCGATTAAAAACAAGCCGTGCCGCAGCTCAGCCATGCCTTGAAAACGCAACACATCCACTTCAGATAACAACTCTTGAAGTTGGAACGAGACGTTCGGCAGACGCCATGACATGAGCACATCAGTAAATGACGGCAAAAACGTGACCCGGATCATTTCTTCGTTCCGATCATATATCCCGGATTGCGGAACCCGATGATCCGTTTCAGCCAATGAACACCAATATTTCATATGTAATGTGAGCCGTTCGTAGTCTGGACGTGGTATCGTCTCAAGCTTTGTGATCGACGTCCCGTGACGCGCCTGTACGATAACGGCGTCTTTGCCTGGCATGAAATGGACATCGCTCGCCTCGAGCCGTCGCGCCGCTTTAATCAATCGATCAATCACCAGTTTCATTGTCCCCACCTCATAAATGAGCATAAAAAAAAGCCCACTCTTAGGAAAGTGGACTTGTCTTATGAAACGTTTACCGAAGTCAAATCATGGCGGCGGGCATACGTCTCGATTGACGCCTTGTCGTAGCCGACAATAACTTCTTTACCGTCTGTCAAAATCGGGCGTTTCAACAGCTTCGGATTTTCGCTCATCAACTTCAGCAATTCGCTCAGTTTCAATTCATCGACGTCAACGTTGAGCTGTTTGAACGCTTGACTTCTCGTTGCTAGGAGTGAATCGACTCCGTCTTCGCTAAGTGCAAGTAGCGTCAAGAGTTCGTCTACCGTCGGAGCGTCTCGGAAAATATGGCGTTCGTTCACGTCAAGTTGTTGCTCTTGTAAAAACGCTTTCGTTTTTCGACACGACGTACAGCTTGGATACGTATAAAACATAAGTTCACTTGCCACTTTCAGCGCCTCCTTTTATTTGACAACCTGTTCCGTTCAATGCTTGTAAGTTGATTATACAACCTATCCTGTACTTTGTACATAGTTTGTACAACTTTTTTTGGTTTTTTGTACAACTTTGTACAACATCTTGATTTCACATATTTTTCACGATTATTTTGCTCAATTCACACGTTTTCATAGCATTTTTCTGAATGTGTTGGTAAAATAGTGAATGAGAATGGAATAATGTACGTATGGGGGGATTAACATGGCGAGAATGTTCCGTGTCCTAGGCTTTTGGACTGGGTTGATCGCGGCGCTGGCTTTCGTGGGCGCACTCGGTGGAGATCAAAGCAGTAGCGAACATACTGGTGACTTCGTCGTAATGGGTCTTGTCTTTTTAGCTCAAACAATTTTCTTTGTCGCACTAGGCTACTTGAAACTGACTGAAAAAACGTATGTATACGTGTTCGGCGCTTATTTGACTGTTTTCTTCGTCGTCTTCACGTATTGGAGTAACTTCCAAATGTAAAAAAGATTGTCTCTCGTCGAGACAATCTTTTTTTATGTTCACCGCTCAAAAAATGGATTTGAACGAATTTCAGCTTCGAGTGTCGTCTTCGGTCCGTGACCTGAATAGAGCACCGTCTCGGCCGGCAATAATTGACGCATCCGATCGATCGACCCGAGGAGCGTCGATTGGTCGCCGCCGAAAAGATCGGTCCGGCCGACCGATTGTTTGAAGATCAAGTCCCCGCAAAAGGCGACACGTTCGCTCGGGATGTGCAAGGTGACACTCCCTGGTGAGTGGCCCGGCGTGTGGTGCAACTCGATTGTAAACGCACCAATCTCCAGCTTCTTACCTTGATAAATCCGTTCGGCCGGTCGCATCGACGAGTGCGGAAGATGGAATTTCGCCGCCCCGTTCTTTTCGCCGTCGGCGAGCCATGACCGCTCGGCTTCATGAACATAGACCGGCACCGGATAGCGATCGCGCAGCGCGTCGATTCCGCCGATATGGTCAAAGTGGGCATGCGTCAACAAAATGGCGTTCAATCCGCCGAAACGTTCCACCGCCTCAAAGAATTTCGGGTCGTCCGTGCCCGGGTCGACGATAACGACCGTTCCGTCTTGTTCGAGCACGTATCCGTTCTCTTGGGCAAGGCCCGATGTGATTTTTACAATATTCATCTAAAACACCTCCACAACCATTCTAAACGATATTGTGGCAAAATTGTAGCGGTGGCAACCTTTGCTCGACAGCGTGTGTTATTTCGGATAAAATAATAGTGATATTTCAGTGAAATTTTTATGAATTTCATGACGTATAATAAAGGGGGAACTCGTCATGCATTTGTATGAGCCATTTGGATGGATTTCACTCATCGTAGCACTTGTTGCACTTTGGGGGATGGCCCGTTCATTCAAAAAACGCCAATTCTTTCCACTTGCGTTTGCCGGAATCACCGCGCTCGTCTTTGGATTCTTCGGCGTCGCAACATTGATTTTCGGTGGAATCCCAGGTTAATGTTGACTTACTACGAAGACGACTGCGGTCGTCTTTTTTTATTCCGCAAAAAAAGCGCTGACGTTTAACGGTGAACTGAACCCTGAATGATAGACACTTGATAAAAAGTGCTCATTCAGGGTTTTTTGTGTGCGGTCGAATCGATATAATGAACCTATTCATTCAGACGGGGGAACGCATCCATGAGTAAAATCATCT